>JAIRWW010000285.1 GCA_031268685.1 Azoarcus sp. | reverse complement strand
TCGCTGGCGCGGATATAGCAGCCGGGTTCGATGGTAAACACCATGCCAGGCGCGAGCGGACGCCATTGGCCATCGATTTTGTATTGACCTACATCGTGCACATCCATACCGAGCCAATGGCCTGTGCGATGCATATAGAAGCGGCGATAGGCGCTAGTTTCGATCAGGTTTTCCGTTGCGCCTTTGAGCAATCCCAGATCGACGAAGCCTTGCGTGAGCACGGCGACGGCTGCTTCGTGCGGGGCATTCCAGCTGTTGCCGGGGCGGACAGCGGCGCGGGCGGCATGGTTGGCGGCGAGTACGAGTTGGTAGAGATCGCGCTGTGGGCCGTCGAAGCGGCCATTGATCGGGAAAGTGCGGGTGATGTCGGCCGCGTAGCCGTCGAGTTCGCAGCCGGCGTCGATTAGCAGCAATTCGCCGTCGAGCATGCGTCGGTCATTGTCGGCGTAGTGCAGTACGCAGGCATTGGGGCCGCTGGCGACGATGGACGGATAGGCGGGGAAGGGGCTGCCGCCTGCGCGGAAAACGCGGAGCAGTTCGGCTTCGATCTCGTATTCGATGCGCCCGGGATGGGTGGCGCGCATCGCTTGGCAATGTGCGGCGGCGGAAATTTCGCCCGCGCGGCGCATGATGGCGATCTCGAACGCATCTTTGAAGAGCCGCATTTCGTCGAGTATGGTGGAGATTTCATGTATCGTCCGCGGCGTCGTTGCAGCGGCGCGGGCATCGGCGCGAGCCTGTCCGAGCGCGGCGAGTATGCGTCTGTCCCATTCCTGGTTTGCGGCAAGTCCCGTCCAGATCGCGGGTTGGTTGGCGAGCAGGCCGGGGAGTTTGCGGTCGAACTCATCCATAGGCCATGCCTCGTCGAAACCGAAACGTTCGGCGGCGGCCTCGGGGCCGTGGCGGTGGCCTGTCCAGATTTCCTGTTCGCCGTCCCTGGCGCGGCAAAACAGCAAGTGGCGTGGCGTCTCGCCCGCCACCAGCACGAGCACGGCTTCCGGTTCCTTGAATCCGCTGAGATAAAAAAACTGGCTGTCGGGGCGGTAGGGGTAGAGGGTGCCGCGGTTGCGCTCACGTTCGGGAGCGGTAGGCACGACGGCCACGCCGCCGCCCGCCGCGAGCATGTGAGCGAGCAGCCGTTCGCGGCGTTCGCGGAAGGGTAATACTGTATCTGTATCTGTAATCAATTATGCGCCTGCCATAAACGAATCAATTCGTCGCGCTTTCCGGCGATATCGGCAATCGACACTCCAATGACCGGGCCGGAAAGTGTGTGGCCTTCGCAGTTGCCGCTGAGGCGCACTGCACCGCCGGCGGCGGTCACTGTGACAGCGCCCGCGCCCTGTTGCAGGCGGTTTTGGCGGCCTGCTTCGTTGATCATGACACTGCCATTTGTGAGATTGAGGGTGGCATCGAGCGTGATCTCCGTAACCGTTCCGCTCGATTTCAGCTTGCCTTCGACCTGGCAGGGTACGAGACGGTATTCATTGACCAGCGCCAGCGCCTGGCGGCGCAAATGGCGTTGTAATTCCGCTGCATCGCCCGGCATTTTGCCGCTGGCCTGGCGTGCCAGATCGTCGAGTTCAGTATCAGTCAGGTGAGGCGCGGCGGTGGCCAGCACCGCGCGCTCGATGCGCGGCTCTGAAAGGTTTCTGGCATCCAGGTGGCAATGATGGCCGATGAGACTGGCTCCCGCCTTGGCAAGTTGGGCCGCAGTGACCTTGGGCATGCCTTGGAGTACGAGTGCGCCAAGCAGGTCGCTGAATCTGCGGCATAAGCCAGCATGATCGCCGGACAGGAGCGCCTCGGGAGCGGTGACGTCGAACTCGAAGGTGATATGCAATTTCAGATTGGCCGGGGGCATCGCAAGTTCCTGTCGTTCATCAGGCGTCAGTGTGCCGCCGGATAAAAAAGAAGGCGCGGATTCAGCGCACGACTTGCGCCAATTCGCCAGCTTTGTAACGCCCGGCCATTTTTTCGAGTGCGATGGGTTTGATGCGGGAGGCATTGCCAGCGCTGCCGAAAGCCTCGAAACGGGAAATGCACACCGCCTTTGCGGCTTCGCGCGCGGGTTTGTTGAATTCGCGCGGATCGAACTTGGATGGATTTTCGGCGAAAAACTTGCGGACGGCCCCGGTCATGGCGAGGCGGATGTCGGTGTCGATATTTACCTTGCGTACCCCGTATTTGATGGCGGTCTGGATTTCATCGACTGGCACGCCGTAGGTTTCTTTCATGTCGCCGCCGTACTGCCGGATGATTGCCAGAAGCTCCTGCGGTACCGAGCTGGAACCGTGCATCACCAGATGTGTATTGGGCAACCGCGCATGGATGGCCTTGACGCGCTCGATGGCGAGAATGTCGCCAGTGGGCTTGCGCGTGAACTTGTATGCGCCGTGGCTGGTGCCGATTGCGATGGCGAGCGCGTCGCAATCGGTCTGGCGCACGAAATCGGCGGCCTGATCCGGATCGGTGAGCAGCATCGAATGATCGAGCGTGCCCTCAGCGCCGATGCCGTCTTCCTCGCCCGCCTGTCCGGTTTCGAGCGAGCCGAGGCAACCGAGTTCGGCTTCCACCGTAACGCCTATGGCGTGTGAGAACTTCACCACCTCGCGGCTGATGGCGACGTTGTATTCATAAGAGGAGGGCGTCTTGCCGTCTTCCATCAGCGAGCCGTCCATCATCACGCTGGAAAAACCGGAGCGAATTGCTGCCATGCACACAGCCGGACTTTGGCCGTGATCCTGGTGCATAACGACGGGGATACCGGGATAAGCTTCCACCGCGGCGTCGATGAGGTGGCGCAGAAAAGCCTCGCCAGCGTATCGGCGCGCCCCTGCCGATGCCTGCATGATGACCGGACTGTCGGTATGCGCCGCAGCTTCCATGATGGCCTGAACCTGTTCCAGGTTATTGACGTTGAAGGCGGGCAGGGCGTAGTCGTTTTCGGCGGCGTGATCAAGCAGTTGCCGCATGGATACGAGAGGCATCGGGTTTCTCCATGCTCCGGCGTTGTCGGCCGGGGATTGTTCATCGGGAAAATCGGAATCGGGAGGCGATTTTAGCCCGTGCTTACGCCGTGCGCGAAGAACTTGTCGCAAGCCCCGTATGACCTGCCCGTGCTGTTCCTGCCAATCGAATCATCCGACGTTACCGTGCGTATGTCCGCGCTGTGGCGTTCATATGATGGTATTACCGCCAGCCAGTTGTTGATTTTTTCTCGCGGGTATCGCCTATAATGCATGAGTTTTGCAGCGCACTATTGCTGGCTGCATAACAGGACCGGCTCTTTTCCGCAGCTGCGGCGAGGCGTCGGGTTCGCTTACTCTCCTTGCGAGGATTCGATAAATGACCCAAAGAGTTGCTCTAGTTACCGGCGCCATGGGCGGCCTCGGTACCGCCATATGTCAGGCTTTGTCCAAGGCAGGCCACAAAGTGGTCGCGGCTTACCATCCCCAATACGACAACAAAGACGAATGGCTGAAAGAACAGGAAGCCGCCGGTTACAAGGGCTTCATCCCGGTTGCCGGCGATGTGGCTGATCTGGCTTCAGTGGAGGCCATGGTGGCCGAGGCCGAACAGAAGGCCGGCCCGATCGACATTCTTGTGAACAATGCCGGGATCACCCGCGACAAAATGTTCGCCAGGATGGAACGCGAACAATGGGACGCGGTGATCAACACCAATCTTTCCAGCCTGTTCAACGTCACCAAGCAAGTCTCGGCCAAGATGGCGGAACGCGGCTGGGGACGCATCGTCAATATTTCCTCGGTCAACGGCGTCAAGGGCCAGGCCGGGCAAACCAACTATTCCGCCGCCAAGGCGGGCGTGATCGGCTTCACCAAGGCGCTGGCGCAGGAACTGGCGACCAAGGGTGTAACCGTCAACGCCATCGCGCCGGGCTATGTAGCCACCAAGATGGTGACGGCGATTCGTGAAGACATCCTGAAAGGCATCGTAGATTCGGTGCCGATGAAGCGTCTGGCCAAGCCGGAAGAAATCGGCTTTGCCGTGGTCTTCCTCGCCGACGAGTTGTCCGGTTTCACTACGGGCGCTACGCTCAACATCAATGGCGGCTTGAACTATCAATAAGCTGCGGCTATTTCTGGCTTCTTCATGCCGTGCAGACGGCAATGGCCGGATGCCTGAAAACCATGCTGGTGGCGGGTTTATCTAAAATCTCGCCATTGGCAGGCTTATTTAAAACCCCGCCACTGGCGGGGTTTATATATTCTTGCGAGAGATATAATAAAAAACTGCCCGCAGGCTCGGGCAAACCGTCAGCCGAGGAGAACTTACATGGGCGAGCAAGTACGCCTGATCAAGAAATATCCCAACCGCCGTCTTTACGACACGCGCACGAGTTCCTACATTACGCTCAGCGACGTCAAGGAACTCGTATTGAGCTACGAAGAATTCCAGGTCGTTGATGCCAAGACCGGAGAAGACATCACCCGAAGTATTCTGTTGCAGATCATTCTGGAAGAAGAGGGCGGCGGCGTGCCCATGTTCACCAGCGACTTGCTTTCCCACATGATCCGTTTCTACGGTCACGCCTTGCAGGGCATGATGGGGAAATACCTGGAAAACAACATCAAGGCGTTTTCTGACATGCAGACCAAGTTGCAGGATCAGGTGCGCGGCATCTATGGCGACAACAGTTCGGTCAGCAAGGATTTGTGGGCGCAATTCCTGAACTTCCAGGGGCCGGCGCTGCAAAACATGATGGGAGCCTATGTCGAGCAATCGACGAAGATGTTCCAGCAAATGCAAGAGCAAGTCGAAAACCAGACACGCAACATGTTCACCGGCTTCCAGTTCCCCCCCCAATTCGTTCCGCACCATGCTGCGGATAGAAGCGAAAGTGCGCTGTCCCCGGTGCCGGGTAAGCCCAGCGGCAAATAAACAAGCGCGCGGTTTCCGCTTTTTCTGATGCCCCTCGCGGGGCTTTTCTTTTTGCCGCGCTCGAACGAGACTGTCCGCTCAATTGATACGGATCGGAAAATCGAAGCTGGCTATATACTACAAATTTGCTCACGGTCGAGTGCCATGCCCAGAGGTAAAAGTGTATCTTTCGTTTCGCTCGGCTGTCCCAAGGCCACGGTCGATTCCGAGCGCATACTGACTCGTCTCGTCTCCGAGGGCTACGCCATTTCAGATTCTTGCGGCGATGCCGATCTCGTTGTGGTCAATACCTGTGGGTTCATTGATGCCGCGATAGAAGAATCGCTGGACGCTATCGGCGAGGCGCTGTCTGAAAACGGCAAGGTCATCGTCACAGGCTGTCTTGGCGCGCGTCCCGGCTTTGTGCGGAAAGCGCATCCGCAAGTGCTGGCCGTCACCGGCCCGCAAGCCGAAGACGAGGTCATGCTGGCCGTGCGCCGCTACTTGCCCGGGCCGCAGCAATCCCCTTCAACCGATCCCGCGCCGCTCCAAGGGGTGCGCCTCACGCCCGCCCACTACGCCTATCTGAAGATTTCGGAAGGCTGTAATCACGGCTGTACCTTCTGCATAATCCCGGCCTTGCGCGGCCCCTTGGTGAGCCGCCCGATTCATGAAGTGATGCGCGAGGCCGAAGCGCTGGCCGAAGCCGGTGTGCGCGAAATCATAGTCGTCTCGCAGGATACCCCTGCCTATGGGCTTGATATCGGCTACCGCACTGGCTTTTGGGGAGGCCGCCCGCTGAAGACGCGGCTGCTGGAACTTGCTAAGGCCCTCGGTGAGCTTGGCGTCTGGATACGCTTGCACTATCTGTATCCGTACCCGAGCGTCGACGTCATCGTCGAACTTATGGCCGAAGGCCGCATCCTGCCTTACCTCGATGTACCGCTCCAGCATGCCAGCCCCCACATCCTGCAAGCGATGAAGCGTCCGGCGAATGCCGAAAACGCGCTCGAACGTATCCGTCGCTGGCGCGCCGTCTGCCCCGGCATTACTATCCGCTCGACCTTCATCACCGGCTTTCCCGGCGAGACCGAAGACGATTTCGAGCAATTGCTGCACTTTCTCGAAGAAGCGCGGCTCGATCGTGTGGGGGTTTTCGCCTACTCCCCGGTCGAGGGCGCATCCGCCAATGATCTGCCCGGCGCGGTGCCTGAATCCTTGCGGGAAGACCGCCGCGCGCGCCTGATGGCCTGCCAGGAAGACATCTCCACCCAATGCCTCGAAGCCCGCATCGGAAATGAAATGACGGTGCTGGTCGACGAAGTGGACGAAGAGGACGGCGCACTGGCCCGCTCGCCTGGAGATGCCCCCGAAATCGACGGGCTGGTGATCATCCCGGACGGCGAAGAACTCCAGCCCGGCGACTTCGTCCGGGTCAGGATAGTCGACTGCGATGTGCACGACCTCTATGCCGAGCGTATCTGTGACTGATTCCGGCGCGGGCAGCCTGTTGGCCTGTCTGGCGGATATCGTCGGCGCGGAACAGGTTTTGACCGGCGCAGCGGACACCGATGCCTTCCTTACAGACCATCGGGGCCGCTACAGGGGATGCGCCGTCGCGGTGGTGAAGCCTTCGACAAGCGCCGAAGTTGCCGCCGTGGTCGCCGCCTGCGCCAAAGTTGGTATGCCGATTGTGCCGCAGGGCGGTAACACCGGCCTGAACGGTGGCGCGACGCCGCTGCCCGACGGCGCTTCGCTCGTCGTCAGCCTGACGCGGCTCGACCGCATCCGCGCGCTGGACGCTGCCAACGACACGATCTGCGTGGAAGCCGGTTGCACGCTGGCGGCAGTGCGTGAAGCCGCCGCCGCCGCCGGGCGTCTGTTCCCGCTTTCGCTTGCCTCTGGCGGCAGTTGCGAAATCGGCGGCAACCTCTCGACCAACGCGGGCGGAGTGCAGGTGTTGCGTTATGGCAACATGCGCGATCTCACCCTTGGGCTGGAAGTCGTGCTGCCCGACGGCCGGATATGGAATGGCCTGCGTGCGCTGCGCAAGGACAACACGGGCTACGACCTGAAGCAGCTTTTCATCGGGGCTGAAGGCACCCTGGGCATTATTACCGCCGCTGTACTGAAGCTCTTTCCCGCGCCGAAGGCGAAAGTGACTGCCTGGGTATCCGTCCCCGCGCCGGCGGCGGCCGTATCGCTGCTCGCGCGCTTTCGCGCCGCCTGCGGCGACCGGGTAAGCGCATTCGAGCTTGTCGGATGCCCAATGCTCGATCTCGTGCTCAAGCACATGCCGCGTTGCCGCGCGCCCTTGCCTGTGCCCGCGGCATGGTCAGTGTTGCTGGAACTGACCGATGCGGACGCGGATGCGCCGCTTGCCGCCTTGCTCGAACGGACTCTTGCCGAAGCGCACGAGGCGGGAGATGCCAGCGATGCCGTGGTAGCCGCCTCGCTCGCCCAGGCCGAAAACCTGTGGGCGCTGCGCGAAAACGCCAACGAGGCGCAAAGGCGCGAAGGTCTTGGCATCAAGCATGACATTTCGGTGCCGCTAAGCCGTATCGCCGAATTCCTAGCCCGCGCCGATGCCGCTTTGCAGACATGGCGGCCCGGCGTGCGCTTCATCACCTTCGGGCACATTGGCGACGGCAATCTGCATTACAACCTGTTCTTGCCGTCCGTCGGCGATGATGCGGCTTTCGCGGCGCAATGCAACGAAGCCAACCGCATCGTTTACGACTTGGTCGA
>JAIRWW010000038.1 GCA_031268685.1 Azoarcus sp. | reverse complement strand
TGCGGGCGTGAGCTTCGTGTGCTGTCGCCGTTCGGTGTGCGCGCTACAGCAGGCGCTTGGCCAACGTGCGAGCCGCGAGAAGTGCGCCGCTTGCAAGGCATGTGCGGATAAAACACCGGACCGCCGCCGACGCTGAGCAACAAGGCTTCCCGCTCGCTCGGGCTGGATGCCCCATCGTTCGGGCTAAGTTTCGGAAAGCGCGTTCCCAAAAGCTGGACGCAGGCTGCCGCTGACGTGCGAGAAACTGTGAAGCTACGGGATTCAGACGATCAGTTTGCCAGCGGCGGTGGCGAAACCGCTTCGGTGTTGGCGACGAGCCGGGGGGATCGGCTCGGCTTGGCGTCGTCGATGATGCGGCGGGCGGTGACATAGCGTGTACCCCAGAAGCGGGAATAGAGCTTGTCGATACGCACAAACTTGCCAGTGGTGGGCGAGTTCAGGAACTTGCCGTTCCCCACATAGATGCCCACATGGGAAATGTTGCGCCCAATGGTGTTGAAGAACACCAGATCGCCCGGCTTGAGGTCGCGCAGGCTGACGCGGTTGCCTTGTGTGGCCTGCTCGATTGCGGTACGCGGCAGATTGATTCCTACGGCATTGCGGAAAACCAGTTGCACGAGACCGCTGCAATCCATGCCGGTGCTGGGCGAGACGCCCCCCCAGCGATAGGGGACGCCAATGTACATCAGCCCTTCGCCCAGCAGCCTTTGCACGGCGGATGCGCCTTTCGCGTGCCGCACTGTCGTCGATAAGCCGAGGCCCGCCTTGGACGCGGAGGTGACCGCATCGGCGTAGTCAGGCGTTACCACAGGAAGCAGGGATGCGCCGACCGAAGCCGTTTTTGCCGCGCTCAGCAAGGTATTGGTGGCGCCAATGGCTGCCACCGGAGTATGGGTGGAAAGCTCGCCAGGCGTAAACACGGGAACCGGGTTGCGGGCGGCGCGCGTAGCGCTCAACGCAGCAATGACCGCAAGGCCGAGAACCGGACCGCTGCGGGCGGCGCGAGCTACCACGACCGAACCTCGATTGCTGCCCTGAGAACGTGCAGCAGAGGCCTGTGCCGAACTGCCTAGAGTCTTGGACTCCGTAGCGTCCGCACTTGCGGGGCCGGATAACAACAAGCCCAGTAGAAGGGGAAAGAGACGGTAACGCACAAATACATCTTAGCGGAACAATGCCCACAATGTAAATATGTTTTTGCTGTTTTTTGAAGGGGCGGCCGCGAGGAAAAAAGAGCCACAGCGGAGTGTATTGCATAAACTAGTGAATAGAATTACACTATATCTCGTTGCAATACTGTTGTCATGTTATGGAGAAGCGCATGAAGGCGAAAACCGATTATCCATTGATTCTGTCCGGCCTGCTGGCAGGGCTGATGCTTGGCGCCGGTCACGTTGGCGCTGCGGTCGTCATGGCGTTCGCTGCCGCCGGGGGCATATGGCTGTCGCGCATACCGCAAGGCGGGAAAGAGCGCGGGCCGGACTTTCCCCGGTAAAAGAAAAAGAGCTTGCCGGCACCCCCAGAGCTTGGCTGGCGCCTCCCCCTCGCTGCTGCTTATGCTACCGCGCGCTCCTGGGCCACAGCATGTTCTTCGGTATTGGCCGTTGCAGTGGTGTCGACGAGCGCCAGCGCAACTTCATTGGGCTTGAATATCGCCAGCACTTCGCTCCCCACCTCCAGCGCGTGTTCGCGCAGATTGCGGACGGTAAGGGTAGAAACCACCTTGTCGCGCCTGCCTTCCTGGCCGGTGATTTCCACCTCAACTTCGGCCAGCACTTCGTCCGCCCTGATTGCGCTCACCCGGCCCCGGATCTGATTGCGCTGTTCGAGCGCCCTCACCGTGAGCAAGCGGTCGAGCACCTGCCCTTCCAATTGGGCGAAGGCTGCATCGCCCCTGGCGCGCGGACGCGCCAGTTCAACCATCTGATCGAGCGCAACCTGCCCATCTTCTATGAGCAGGATACGGTCGGCCAGCACCACCGCTTCGCTGACGTCGTGCGTCACCAGCACAGCGGTAAATCGGTGTTCGCGCCAGATGCGTTCGATCAGGCGATGCATTTCTATGCGCGTAAGGGCGTCAAGCGCCCCCAATGGCTCATCGAGCAACAACAAGCGGGGGCGATGCACCAGGGCGCGCGCCAGGGCGACACGCTGGCGCTGGCCGCCCGAGAGGTTTTCCGGCCATTCGTCGGCGCGGTCGGCCAAACCGACCTGCGACAAGGCTTCCAGCGCGAGGGCGCGCACGATGTCGCGCTTGCCAGTCAGCCCGAGAGCGACGTTATTCACCACACTGCGCCACGGCAGCAGGCGGGCATCTTGATACATGATGCGAACATCACCGATGGCTTCCTTGAGCGGACGCCCATCGGCGTAGAGCTGCCCGCCCTGAGCGGCATCGAGACCCGCGAGCAGGCGCAGCAATGTGCTTTTGCCGCAACCGCTGCGCCCCACTACGGTAATGAATTCCCCGGCTGCGAAGCGCGTCGTCAGATTGTCGATGACAATACGTTCGCCGAAGCGCCGCTGCACGGCTTCCAGCCGGACTTCCAGCCCATTGTCGCGAATGCCCATCGTTTTGTCCCTTTGAGTCACCCCGGCCTGAAGGCCCGGAGATTGCTCGATACGCTTCATAGAAGCCGTCGCTCCCATGAACGCTTGTCCCGCTGAGATACCCATGAATGGCGAGGATTGCGTCCGCCCCGTGTTCAGGCGGCCAAAAAACTTTTGTTCCACCGCAGCCAACGCCGTTCCATTGCCCGCGCGGCCATGTCGGCGGCTTTGCCAAGCGCCGCGTACAGCAGGATTGCCAGCACCACGACATCGGTCTGGAGAAATTCGCGCGCGTTCATCGCCATGTAGCCGATGCCGCTGGTGGCGGAAATCGTTTCGGCGACGATGAGCGTCAGCCATGTGAAGCCGAGCGCGTAGCGCACGCCCACCAGGATATTGGGCAAAGCGCCGGGCAGTATGACCTGACGGAACAATGCCCACCCACGGAGTCCATAAGAGCGCCCCATCTCGATCAGGTCTGGCGGCACCGAACGGATGCCGTGAAAAGTATTGAGATAAATCGGGAAGAACACCCCGAGCGCCACCAGAAAAAGCTTGCCTTCTTCGCCGATGCCGAACCACAGGATGACGAGCGGAATCAGGGCCAGATGCGGCACGTTGCGCACCATTTGCAGCGTGGTGTCGAACAGGTTTTCGGCAAGCCTGTAAGCGCCGTTGATGAGACCGAAGAAAAAACCGATGCTGCCGCCGATCACGAAGCCGCTCGCGGCGCGCGCAGTGCTTGCTCCCAAATGTTCCAAAAGCTCGCCGGACAACAGCAGCCCCCACCCCGCAGTCACGACCGCCCAGGGCGCTGGCAGGATACGGGTCGATAGCCATCCGGCCTGCACAGTAATTTGCCATGCCATGAGAATCAATACCGGCACAAGCCAGGGCAAGGTTCCGCGCCCGCTCAGGCGGCGCTGGATAAGCGCTTTTATGCCTCGCCATGGCATCGTCGTTTCGCGCATGTTTCGTACTCCGTGGCATCAGCGGCCAGCGCGGGACGTTTTCCCGATCCGCGCGGCGCGTTTTCCGTTCAGACCTTGGCAATAGCCACTTCGGTGGATTTGACCAGCGCAATAACCTCGGTGCCGACTTGCAGGCCCAAATCCCGCACCGAACGGCTGGTTACGACCGAGGTCACGATGCCATGCGGCGTTTCGACGTCGATTTCGGAAACGACCGGGCCGGAGATGATCTCCTTTACCTTGCCGCGAAACTGGTTGCGGACGTTGATGGATTGAATGCTCATGCGTTTGTTTCCCCAGGATTGCTTGAATGGCGCAGCCCGCGCACCCTTGACGAGCCGTACTATGCAATGCTGTCGCAAGGCAGCTAAGTAATTATTTTTGCATTTATTATTCCGCAAATATCGATAATCATATGAGCCTTCGCGGCGGCAAGGGCCAGCAGCCATGCAACAACCATAACGTGGAATTCATGTTGGCCTGCCCTTGCGTCACCGGGGTAGAATTTTATAGCCTCAGCTGATGTCCAGTGTCTTATAAAAGACATATAATACAAATCATGGCGCGAGAGATCCTCCGCCAAAATCCCTGTCACCATCATTTGACTGGAAGGAAACCACTGTGCTTGAAACTTACCGTGCCCATGTCGCCGAGCGTGCCGCGCTTGGCATCCCGCCGCTGCCGCTGACAAAACAACAAACCACCGAACTTGTCGCGCTGCTCATGAACCCGCCCAAGGGAGAGGAAGCTTTCCTCGTGGAACTGCTCACCCATCGCGTGCCCGCCGGGGTGGATGACGCCGCCAAGGTAAAGGCCGCATTCCTTGCCGGAATCGCCGGAGGTGAAAAGACCTGTACGCTGATTTCCCGCGCCAGTGCCACAAAGCTGCTCGGCACCATGCTGGGCGGCTTCAACGTCAAGCCATTGATTGCGCTGCTCGCCGATGCCGAAGTCAGCGCAATCGCAGCCGAGTCGCTAAAAAATACGCTGCTGATGTTCGACTATTTCCACGACGTGGCCGAACTCGCCCGCTCTGGCAACGCCAACGCCAAGGCGGTGATGCAGTCCTGGGCCGACGGCGAATGGTTCACCTCGCGCCCCGAGGTGCCAGCGCTGCAAAAGCTCACCGTGTTCAAGGTGTCGGGCGAAACAAATACCGACGACCTTTCTCCCGCGCCGGATGCCTGGTCGCGCCCGGATATTCCGCTCCATGCGCTCGCCATGCTTAAGAACCCGCGCCCCGGCATAACGCCGGAAGAAGCAGGGGCGCGCGGGCCGGTGAAATTTCTCGAAGATCTGCGCGCCAAAGGCAATCTCGTCGCTTATGTGGGCGACGTTGTGGGAACTGGTTCCTCGCGTAAATCGGCGACCAATTCCGTGCTCTGGTTTACCGGCGAGGACATCCCCCATGTGCCCAACAAGCGTTTCGGCGGTGTATGTCTGGGCAGCAAGATCGCGCCGATTTTCTTCAACACCATGGAAGACGCAGGCGCACTGCCGGTAGAAATCGACGTCGGCAAGATGGAAATGGGCGACGAAATCGAGCTTGCCGTCGATCACGCCACAGCAAAAGTCACGGCGAAGAAAAACGGCGCGCTAATTGCCGAAGCAAGCCTGAAAACGCCGGTAATCCTCGACGAAGTGCGCGCCGGAGGCCGCATTCCGCTCATCATCGGACGCGGCCTGACCGCGCGGGCGCGCGAGGCGCTGGGGCTGCCGCCATCAACGCTTTTTCGCCTGCCGCAAGCGCCAGCAGACAGCGGCAAGGGCTTCTCGCTCGCGCAAAAGATCGTCGGGCGCGCCTGCGGTCTGCCGCTCACCAATGGAAAGCAACAAGGCATCCGCCCAGGCGCGTACTGCGAACCGAAGATGACCACCGTCGGCTCGCAAGACACCACCGGCCCGATGACGCGCGACGAACTCAAAGATCTCGCCTGCCTCGGCTTTTCCGCCGATCTGGTAATGCAATCGTTCTGTCACACCGCCGCATATCCGAAACTCGTCGACATCAAGATGCACCATGAATTGCCCGGCTTCATCAGCACGCGCGGCGGCGTCGCGTTGCGGCCTGGCGACGGCGTTATCCACTCCTGGCTCAACCGCCTGCTCCTGCCCGATACTGTGGGCACGGGCGGCGATTCGCACACCCGCTTCCCTATCGGTATCTCCTTCCCTGCTGGCTCCGGCCTCGTCGCCTTCGCCGCCGCCACCGGAGTAATGCCGCTCGACATGCCGGAATCCGTACTGGTGCGCTTCAAGGGCAAGATGCAAGCTGGCGTGACGTTGCGCGACCTGGTCAACGCCATCCCGCTCTACGCTATCCGCCAGGGCCTGCTCACCGTCGAGAAAAAGGGCAAGAAAAACATCTTCTCGGGCCGCATCCTTGAAATTGAAGGGCTGCCCGATCTCAAGGTCGAACAGGCATTTGAACTGACCGACGCTTCCGCCGAACGCTCCGCCGCCGGTTGCACGGTGCACCTGAACAGAACGCCGGTAGCCGAATACCTGAACTCGAACATCGCACTGATGAAGTGGATGATCGCCAACGGCTACCAAGATGCCCGCACCCTCAAGCGCCGTATCGAAGCGATGAAAAACTGGATCGCCAAGGGCGAACTGCTCCAGGCCGACCCCGATGCCGAATACGCCGCGGTAATCGAAATCGACCTTGCCGACATCAAGGAACCCATCGTCGCCTGCCCCAACGACCCCGACGACGTGAAATACCTGTCCGAAGTCGCGGGCGACAAAATCGACGAAGTTTTCATCGGCTCGTGCATGACCAACATCGGCCACTTCCGCGCCGCAGGCAAAGTGCTCGACGGCAAAACCGACATCCCCACGCGGCTGTGGATCGCCCCGCCCACAAAGATGGACGCCATGATCCTCAACGAAGAAGGCTACTACAGCATCCTCGGCCGCTCAGGCGCGCGCATGGAAATGCCCGGATGCAGCCTGTGCATGGGCAATCAGGCGCAAATCCGCAAGGGCAGTACCGCAATGTCGACGTCCACCCGCAATTTCCCGAATCGCCTGGGGATAGATACCCGCGTCTATCTCGGATCGGCGGAACTGGCAGCGGTCTGCGCCCTGCTGGGCAAAATTCCGACCCCGGCGGAATATCTGGCGCAAGTTGCGGTTGTCAATGAAAAAGCCGCCGACATTTACCGCTATATGAATTTCGACAGAATTTCACAATTCGCCGAAACTTCAACAGAGGCTGCTGTATAGCGTCTAAATGACAAACTGAACCGGCACTCAAAAACCCGCATCCTTACCTGATGCGGGTTTTTGTTTTGCTTTCAATCGGCACAAAGCAAACGCTGGGTAGCTTGCGGGACAATCTAGTAGAATGCGCAGCCACATGATTGTGAATGGGTTGATCTAGCTATGAAAAACATTTCCGAAACAAGCTCCGGACAATTCTCACCGGAGCTTCTCAAATATGTATTCGCATGCCTGATGCTGTTTGCCTTGCCTGCCCATGCGGAGCTATCGTTGCAGGGCGAATCGCCTGATACCGGCAGCATGGGCATGCTGAGCTTGATCTGGTCGCATATCGATCTGATGGGCTTGCTTTGGGCGACGGCTAAATACGCCTTCCTTTTCTTTATTCTCAGCCTGGTCACGCTGTTTATTTGCCGGAAATACCGCTTCTTCAAACGGCAAAATCCGATCTGGAACAAACTGACCTTTCTTTATTATCTCTGCATTCCCGCGGCGCTGACTCTGTTTGGCGCGATATACGGAGCATCGTCCAGCGCCGAGCAGCAGGCTACTTTCATCATAAGAAACGATCTGGCTCCCCCCGTCAATCGCTTTCTCGTGGAGTCCCTGAGCGGCTTATCCGCGGATTTCCGCGAAACACTCGCCAACGCGACGCCAGAGCAAAAACCCCTGCTTCTGCGAAAGTACCTGGAAGGAGATCTGAGCGAATACGCCAAGGCTGGCGCTGGCAGTATTACGGATTTATGGCAAAAGCTTCCCGAAAGCGGCCGTACATTCGTGGTCGATTCATGTGTGGCCGTGCTGACGCAAACGCTGTCCTACGGCACGGGCAGAGATCGCAACAACATAATGCAGAGCTTCGATGCCGCAAAAAAGGGAGGTCTCTCCGGCCTGCTCAAATGGAGCGGCGATTTGTTCGGCGACTATGCCGCCACAAAAGCCGGAGCCATGATTCGCAGTTACCGGACACTTGCCATGCTGATTCTGGCCCTGGTCTTGCTCGTGCCAGTGGTGGACACTCTGATAGCCCGCGTCCTGGAAAAGAAACAGCAAGGAGCCGCGCCCTAGAGCAACTTCGGTTCAAATATTCACCCCATGTCCGGCAAACAGCTTGGCGGGACGATTGCCATCGTCCCCTGCGGCCACATGCACCGTAGGGGCGAGTTTCAAACTCGCCCCTACTACGGCGGGCCATGTCGGGAACGTAGCGGGCGTAGGGGACGATGGGAAAACGCCGACTGAACGCAGCCAGCTTGTAGCAGCCTGTATTCGCATCAATACAGCTCCCGGCTATGCACAGACCGGCGTCTTTCGCCAGAATATGCCCCAAATGTAGCGCGTGCAGACGGATCGGCTTCGCCGGACTGCGCCTGCGCGCAAGTGCCGTTCCAAGCGCGCAGCCAGGGACGTCTGGCCGCCGCGCCTTCCAGCCCCCCGGCGGCATGGTCGCAGGCGTTATCCTCGGCGCTGTCGCCCAAATTGACACTGACATTGAAGCTGGCCTCGCCGCCCGGCGGCCTCAGGACAATCTTGCCCGTGCCGCTGGAGAGTTCGAGCCGGTCGACCTCCGCTACCGTAGCGCGGCCTTCCATCTGGTGCAGGGAAACGGCAAGCGCTGCCCGTTTATCCGCGTCAGCCAGGGCAGAATCCGGTTCGATCCGGGTCGCGTCCGTCGCACTCGTCATCCAGTCGCAGCGGTCGGCGACGCAATGCCAAAACTGAATTTGCAAGGGAATTTCCAGATTGCCTCTTTCCGAACCAAAGTTATTGCCCAACAAGAGACGCCCGCGGGCGAGCCGGATGCCGCCTTCCGGCGAGCTGCTCGCCGCGGCGGGCCGACGGGAGCTTATGCCGTCGCGCCCGTCTTCCTCGGCGCGGATGTAAATATCGCTCGGCTCGACAGGCTCGGTCTTGAGGGTGTGGGCATATCTGAACGAAGCGATGAAAAGTCCGCCGAAGCCGTCGCTGCCGACGAATTTGTCGCTCGTAATGCGCGGGGCGCTCAGGCCCCCGCCCGGCATGGGTTCCAGGTAGCCGCCGTTCCTGGCGGCATTGGGCGGGTTTTGATCCGCCGCCGCATTCGATCCGCGCACGCCCCAGACGCTCAGCTTGACCGCCGCCGCAAAGTCGCCGCGGTAGTTTTCCAAGCGTCCGGCGCAAACCTCGTCCCCGTAGGGGCAGGCTTTTACCGTCACTTCAAAAGGCTGGCCGGTGTAGAAAAATCCGCCTTCGGGACAAGTCATGACGGAAGGGCATTCCATGCGGCCCACGCTGCCAACTTCGGTCTGAAAGTGGCTCGGGTAGAACCGGCCAATGCTGACGCCTTCCGACGGCACATCGCCCGCGCCCAGGTACTGGTCGCTCAATATCATGCCCCCATCCGCCGCGGCGTCGCCCAGCCGGGGAGTGATGGAGATGATGCCGACTTCCGGCCAGGATTGTTCCGTGGCCGTGACCGCGCCGTTCATGAAACCCGTCAAGCCCTGCAAAGCAAGGGCGGGGTCGTGGCTGTTTCCGTCCTGCGGCAAGAGCAGCCGTTTTTCCAGGAATATGCCTTTGGGCACATTTTCATTGCCAAAATTGGGTGTGCTGTTTCCTTGCACAGACTGCGCTTCCACCGTCATTTTGAACGCTTCCCCCGCGCGGCAGAAACGCGCGCCATTTGCCGACGTCACCGGCGGATTGGCTGTGCCGTCCGCGCATTGCACCTCCTTCAAAACCAGCCTGGCGGGCTTTTGCACGAAAACGCCGCTGCCGCCCTTTCTGG
>JAIRWW010000036.1 GCA_031268685.1 Azoarcus sp. | reverse complement strand
CGGCAGGCATCGCGCCTGTTGCCGATTGCACGGCCACTCGCCTTTTACTTCACCATCCTGGCCGTGGTGCCGCTTCTGTCTTCCTTCATCACCGAACCGGCCGCCATGGCGCTGGCCGCGTTGATCCTGAAGGATGCCTACTACCGCAAGGACATGTCTCCACGCCTGATGTACGGCACACTCGGCGTGCTGTTCGTGAACGTCTCCATCGGCGGCACGCTCACCAATTTCGCAGCCCCTCCGGTACTGATGGTGGCGCCCAAATGGGGATGGGACAGTATTTTTATGTTCACTCACATAGGCTGGCGCAGCGCCCTGGCCGTATTAATCAACTCGGCGGCCATTAGCCTGATTTTTCGCAAGGAACTGAGCCGCTTCGAATTCTCCGGGCAGAGCGAAAACGGCGGCGGCGTGCCATGGCCGATCATCGGCCTGCATCTGATGCTATTGTCCCTGATCGTGCTCTTTGCCCATTACCCTCACGTTTTCCTCGGCATCCTGCTGATATTCCTTGCCTTCGCCCACGCCTATCCCCGCTTCCAGGAACGGCTGATCCTGCGCGAAGGGCTAATGGTCAGTTGCTTCCTGGCCGGGCTTGTAACACTTGGCGGCCAGCAATCGTGGTGGCTGAAGCCTCTGTTGTTGAACATGGACGCTTCTACCGTGTACTACGGCGCCACGGCATTGACGGCAGTCACCGACAATGCCGCCCTCACCTACCTTGGCTCGCTGGTGGAAGGGCTTTCGGATGAATTCAAATATGCGCTGGTAACAGGCGCGGTCACGGGCGGCGGTCTCACAGTCATAGCCAACGCACCCAACCCGGCAGGCATGGCTATTCTGCAAGGCTATTTCAAGGGCGGTTCCGTAAATCCGCTCGGCCTGCTCGCCGCCGCCGCACTGCCTACACTGATGGCGATACTCGCCTTCCGCCTGTTTTGAACCAAGGCTCTGCCTGTCCCGGCTGAGGCTGCGCCTGTTCCGCCTGATGAGGCTGCTTATTCCGGCTGAGGCCCCTGCTCTAAGCCTGAGGCCCCCTGCTCCAAGCGAAATCACCTGTTCCATCAAACAACAAGGCGCGGGAGAAATCCCCGCGCCTTGCGCTTTTTGTGGCCGGTGTCGCCACCGCGCCGGTCAGCCCTGCGGCGGTCTACGGCGGTCGCCTGCCAGCAACTCCGGGCGTTCACCCAACCACAGGCGCACCCTCTGGGCATCGACAACGCGCATGTTTCGGCCATCCGCATCCATCAGCACGATCGACAGGGGCTGCCCGCCCATCCATGCCTGCATCACCAGACAGCGCCCGGCTTCGCTGATGTAGCCGGTCTTGGAAACGCCAATGTTCCAGTCCGGATTCCTGACCAACCCATTGGTGTTGCGGAACAGTTTCACCTGTCCATCGACATGGACATAACGCTCGATGGTGGTGGTGAACTCACGGATCAGCGGATAACGGGCCGCCGCCATCACCAGCCGGGAAAGGTCATGCGGGCTGGAGACGTTGCGGGGAGTCAGCCCGGTGCTGTCGTAAAAACGGCTGTCGCCCATGCCAAGCAAACGAGCTTGAACATTCATCGCTTCCACAAAAGCGGCCCGCCCGCCCGGATAGTTGCGAGCCAATGCCGAAGCAGCGCGGTTTTCCGAGGACATCAACGCCAATTGCAGCATTTCTTCGCGCGTCAGGCGGGTACCCACGCCAAGCCGGGAACTGGTGCCTTTCAGGTAGTCGATGTCTTCTTCGGTGATGGAGAGCGTCTCGTTCAGGCTGCTACGCGATTCGAGCACTACTATCGCCGTCATGAGCTTGGTGATCGAGGCTATCGGCATTACCTTGCGCGCGCCCCTTTGAAGCAGCACCTCGCCCGTATTCTGGTTGACGATGTAGAACGCAGAGGAATTCAACAAGGGCTGCCCGAAAGCATCCACCCTCAGCGTAAGCGGCTCTTCAGCGGTATGGGCGCGGGCAGCCTGCCTTCTGGCCGCAGCCAGTTTCCCCGCCAGCACACGCTTGCCACGCGACGTCAGCCTGGCGGCATTCTGGCCGGCACGAGCAACCTTGACAGATTTTTTGTTGGAAGACGCCTTTTTCTTGGCCAGGGATGTCGGAGCGGGCTTGCAGGCTTTCGCCTTAGCCGCCCCTGCGCATTTGGCGGGAGCAGCCATAGCTGGCGCTGCCCCAGTCAGGGAAAACGCCAGCGCCACCATAGCTGCCAATAGAATGCGATGTTTCATGATCGCCTCTCAAGTCGAGGAGTTCCGTAAGACAGCCCATGATAGAGCAATAGAATGCCGCGGATCTCTAAAACATTTTCATAGAAAAATACGTCTTCATTCTAGCATCTCCCTGCCCGTATTGCAGGGAAAATCTACTAAAAATCGCAACGCCCACAATCCGTTGCAAACGCACAACTACACTGCGTCGCACATCAGCGATCACGCTTCATATGGCCCGATTCCCAGCCTCGACCACGGTCAGCGCGGTCATGTTGATAATTCTACGCACTGTCGCCGAAGGCGAGAGCACATGCACTGGCCTGGCCGCGCCGAGCAGGATCGGCCCGACCGTCACGCCTCCGCCCGCCGCGGTCTTCAGAAGGTTGAAAGCTATATTGGCTGCGTCCAGCGTCGGGAAAATCAGCAGATTGGCCTCTTCGCGCAGATGGGCGTTCGGAAACATATGGAGCCGCTGGCGGACATCGAGCGCCGAATCGCCCTGCATCTCGCCTTCGACCTGCAAATCTGGGTAGCGCTCCCGAATCAGCCGCAGGGCAGTCCGCATTTTCAGCGCGGACGGCGTATCCGCCGAGCCAAAAGAAGAATGCGACAACAGGGCGACTCTCGGCTCGAACCCGAAGCGGCGCACTTCTTCGGCCGCCAATGCGGTCATTTCGACGATCTGTTCGGAACTCGGGTCGTAGTTGACGCTGGTGTCCGCGAGAAACAGCGTCCTGCCGGGCACATTCAGCACATTGACCGTGTAGTAGTGATCCACGCCGGGCCGCCGGCCCACAGTAGCCTCGACGTTGGCCAAGTGTTTGCGATGCACGCCGTCGGTACCGCAGACAAAGCCATCGGCATGGCCCAATATGAGCAGCAGCGCGCCTATCAGGGTGGGATTGCGGCGCAGCCGTTTCTGCGCTTCATCCACCGTGACGCCGCGACGCTCCATGAGGCTGTGATAACGCGCCCACATTTCATCGAAATACGGGTTGTGCCCCGGGTCGATTATTTCGTATTGCAGGCTGGGGTTCATGCGCAGGCCGAGGCGGTCTATCGTGCCGATGATCGCCTCTGAACGCCCAACCAGGATCGGCCAGGCCATGCCCTCATCGATCACGGTACGCACCGCCCGCAACACTCTTTCGGATTCGCCCTCGGCGAAGACGATACGTTGCGGTGTATTGCGGGCGGCGGCGAACACCGGCTTCATCAGCATGCCGGAATGCCAGACAAGATTGTTGAGCTGGGCGCGATAGGCGTCCCAATCGGTGATGGGCCGTGTCGCCACGCCCGAGGCTATCGCCGCCTCGGCCACCGCCGGCGCAATCTTGACGATGAGCCGGGGATCGAAGGGGCGTGGAATGATGTAGTCGGCCCCGAAGCCGCTTATCTTCTCGCCGTAGGCGGAGGCGACGATGTCGCTTTGTTCGGCGCGCGCCAGCTCGGCTATCGCCCGTACCGCCGCCAGCTTCATTTCGTCGGTGATTGTGGTCGCACCCACATCCAGAGCGCCCCTGAAAATGAAGGGAAAACACAGTACGTTATTGACTTGGTTAGGATAATCCGAGCGGCCCGTGGCGATGATGGCGTCCTCGCGCACCTGCCTCACCTCGCCGGGCAGGATTTCCGGCGTCGGATTGGCCAAGGCCAGCACGAGCGGCCTGGCCGCCATCTTCGCCACCATTTCGCCCTTGAGCACGCCGCCAACCGACAGCCCCAGAAAAATGTCGGCCTTATCGATGACTTCATCGAGGCGTCGCGCGTCGGTCTTCTTGGCGTAACGCGCCTTGATCGGGTCCATGAGCGCCGTTCGCCCCTCGTAGACCACGCCTTCGATGTCCGTCACCCAGATGTTTTCCACCGGAATGCCGAGCATCACCAACAGATCGAGACAGGCCAGCGCCGCGGCGCCCGCGCCTGAAGTGACGAGCTTGACCTTCTTCAGATCTTTGCCCTGCATTTGCAGGCCGTTGAGGACGGCCGCGCCTACCACGATAGCGGTGCCATGCTGGTCGTCGTGGAATACAGGGATTTTCATGCGCTCGCGCAGTTTCTTCTCGATCTGGAAACACTCGGGCGCCTTGATGTCTTCGAGATTGATACCGCCGAAGGTCGGCTCCAGCGCGGCGATCATGTCGACCAGGCGGTCGGGGTCGGATTCATTGATTTCGAGATCGAATACATCGATGCCTGCGAACTTTTTGAACAATACCCCCTTCCCTTCCATGACCGGCTTGGCGGCGAGCGCGCCGATGTTGCCCAGGCCGAGCACAGCGCTGCCATTCGTGATGACGCCGATCAGATTGCCGCGCGACGTGAGGCTGGCCGCTTCGCCCGGATCGGCCACGATCGCATCGCAGGCAGCGCCCACACCGGGCGAATAGGCCAGCGACAGATCGCGCTGATTGGTCAGCGCCTTGGTTGGCATCACCGCGATCTTGCCGGGCCGCGGATTGCGGTGATAGTCGAGCGCCGCGGCGCGTATCAGTTCATCCATGAGTGCTGCGCTCCTTGTTTGCGACAGGCAGCGAAGGACTTCAGGCTGCCGGATCGGATTGTACTAAGTATGGTAGCTGAATGACACAGGCTGCGCCGTGCCGGACATTTCCGTTTTTTGTAGTAGTAAAAACCGTCACGGAAACTGTCAAATTGCGCAAACGAAACCAAGCCAGGCACCTCAAAACCCAGGAGGGCATAGTGCTACATCTGGAAGTTTTTGCATGGAAGAGAAGAAGCCGGGAAAGACGCGGCCTTCATCGCCAAAGCGCCGGGCAGTATTGCTCACACAAAGGACATGGTGCAGCCACAAGCTGGCAAGGACCCGTAGCTTGAGCTTGAGAGACTTTGCAAGACGCTTACGGCGAGGGGAACCCCCGCTTTGGCACGACACTCAAGACTTGCGCCGCCTTGGGCGCGTAAAACGTAAAACTCGTGCCCCAACCCAGTCCGACCGTTCCCCGGCTTTGCGAAAAGCGCCGGGGAACGGTCAAGACCTCTAAAAGACAGGGCTATCTGTCACGGCATGATGCTGATGGCGCGCAAGTTGCCGTCGAAACCGGCCTGATAGCGCGCGGCACGGCCTTTCGGGAGCGCCAAGCCCAAGCGCGGATCCAAGACCTGCAACCTTCCTATGCCTCCATAAGGCTCCAGGTGCTTGACTGCCACGACGTCTCCGGGGAAAAACGGGCAAGTCTGGCCCCCCGCGTCGTAATACCGGTTACCCACGTAGGATTGATAACATATCACTCCCCCGCCCGCGCGCTCAATCATGATTGAAGCATACTCATACTTGAAGTACGAGTGCGGTTCAGAGGCGTTCAACTGGATCGACATGAGCTTGTTCGTCATGTCCAGGTACGCGGTCATGAACAGCATATCGCCATACCCACGGAACTCTATGCGGTAGGTCTTCGCCGCGCCTATGGCCAACGGCGTCGGATACGGCGTCGATCCGATATAGGCATCCGTGGAGCTGAACAACACCAAAGCGCCGCCAGGCACTACTTGATAGCGCACGGTATTCGTTTTAGGCAGCGCGACACCGGAAAGTGCATTGAATACTTGCAGTCTCTGCATGCTGGTGGTGCCAGTAAGGGGCGATGCATAGCCACCGTAAGGTTCCTGGTGGGTAATCGACACGAAGTCGCCAACACGCAAGGGGCATGCTACGGTCGAACTGGAATAATACGTGTTGCCAACAAGCGATTTATAGCATCCGGGATAAGCGACGCCCGCGCTATTTTCGATCTTGATGGACGCATATTCTGAATGGAAATACGAATGCGGCATGCCGGACCAGGTCTGGATGCTTGCAAGCTGGCGCGCCGTGTCCAAATCCGCGGCAAGGAACAGCCTGTCGCCCAAGCCGCGAAATTCGACTCTGAACCTGCCGCCAGCGAGCGGTGGCGGCGGAGGCGGGACCGGGGCATATACAGGCGGAACAGGATACGAAGGATACGTAGGATACGCTACAGCTCCAGGCGCCGCGTGAGCGGCACTCATGACCACAGCACCAATGGCTAACCCGCCGAGCGCGGACAGAGCCGTTCTGGTAAAGCTTGCTGCTGACAACTTGAACTTCATGATGCCCTCAAGAGTTAATTCCCCCTGCACAATATTATTTACGTAACAACCAGACATATACGAATCATAAAAGCGTAGGCCAAAAACTCAACAGTCTTTGCCATGCAATATGCTCGGCTGGCTGCCGCACATATACCTTTTTTCCAATGCTAGAAAATTTGCGCAGCTACGTCAACCACTACCGTAATGCATTGCCCACTGCACAGCGGCACAATACGGACTCAACAAACATCAAGATATTGTTATTAAACTGAATTTTATGAAATTTTTTATAAAACAAATGACCTGGAGACAATATTTCTATCCAAGAATATTTGAAAGTATTCGTGATGATGCAAACAAAACCCAGGAAAGTATACGTATAAACCACAGCAAATCATGCATTTTATTTATCAGTTGCGAAAAGTGAGATCTGCACGAGCTTCGCCTCCCCTTTTCCGCAATCCGCCGATACAGCTAGACCGGCGTCGCCACATAGGTTTCGCAATTTCATATACAGACACGCCAGAATTGTTAAAGTACGTGTTTTCCACGCCTCCATGCTCTGGCGATGTTCGACGTCATCCTCCACGAACCTGAAATACCGCCCAATACCGGCAACATCATCCGGCTCACCGCCAACAGCGGCGCACGCCTGCATCTGGTCGAGCCGCTCGGATTCGATCTCTCCGACCGGCAACTGCGACGGGCCGGACTCGACTACCACGATCTGGCGCACATCAGCATTCACCGGGACTGGCCATCATGCCGATCACACTTCATCGGGCGGCGCATATTCGCATTGAGCACCCGGGGCGGCGTCCGCTACGATCGCATCGCCTATGCGCCCGGCGACGTGCTGCTTTTCGGCGCGGAAACACGGGGATTACCCACAGCGATACTGGAAGAACTGCCGCCTTCGCAATGCCTGTGCATTCCCATGCATCCCGGCAATCGCAGCATCAACCTATCGAACGCTGTGGCGCTGGTAGTGTATGAAGGCTGGCGACAAAATGGGTTCGCGGGAAGCGCCGAGTGCCGAAGCGCGG
>JAIRWW010000336.1 GCA_031268685.1 Azoarcus sp. | reverse complement strand
GGTGCGTCAGACCTTGAACTGTTCCACGATCTCGTCGACCTCTTTCGCCAACTGCCCGAGGCGCTGCGCCCCGGCGGCGGCATCCCCGGCCGCGGCGCTGTTCTGGTCGGTCATTTGCGCCACGCTCTCCACATGGCGGGCAATGTCGTGGCTGGCCGAACTTTGCTCTTTCAAGGCGTTGGAAATTTCCGATACCGCCTGCACTACTTTGTTTGCGCCTTTCAGGATGGACTGAATGCGTTCCCCGGCCTCGTGGGCCAGGGTCTGGCCGGATTCGACCTGATTGACCATCTGCTCCATCTCCGAGACCGCTTCCTTGCTCGATGCTTGTATTTTGCCGACCATGCTGCTGATATCGCCGGTCGATTGCGTCGTGCGCTCGGCCAGCTTGCGCACTTCGTCGGCGACTACCGCGAAGCCGCGTCCCTGTTCGCCAGCCCTGGCCGCTTCGATGGCAGCATTGAGCGCAAGCAGGTTTGTCTGGTCGGCCACTTCCTTGATGACCTGCACCACGCTGGAAATTTGCTCCGATTCATGACCAAGCGATTCTATAGCGCCCGACGCTTGCCCGACGGCCTTGGCTATCAGCACCATTTCATTGACCGTCTGCTCGATGATGCTCCCGCCCTGATGGGCGATCTCGCCCGCTTCCTGGGCAATCGTGCGCGCCTCGTCCGCGCTGTCGGACACGGTATTGATCGACACCGTCATTTCTTCGACCGAGGCCGCCATCGCCGAGGACGAACTACTCTGCTGGGATGAACTGTCCGCAACCTGCCGCGCGCCGGTAATCAGCATATCCACTCCGCTCCTGACTTCGCGCATCTTGGTCTGGATGCCCTTGAAAGAGCTGCGCAGTGAATCCAGCATGGTGTCGAAGGCCGAAGTCATTTCGCCGATTTCGTCATTCGCGTGATAGCCGGATTGCAAGGCAAAGTCGTGGTCGCGCGCGACGCGCACCAAGAGGTCGCGCACCTTTTCGACCGGCTTGATGACCGTGGCCCTGATAGACAAGGCAAAGAGTCCCAGCACCACGCACGCAAGCCCAATGACAATAACCGTGAGAATCATCGCATTGCGCGCACCGCGTCCCGCATCGGAGATTTGTTTGTCGACGAGGTCGAAGTTGAAATCGGCCAGATCACGAATGCCATCTGTCAACACCGTGGTTTTATCGCGGCGGTTAATGTTGCCATCCACGATGTGTTTGATAAGCGCCTCCAGGACTTCCGGCGTGGGTCTCGCAAGCGCGTCATCCATGCGGCGAGTGAAATCCAGATCGTAGGCATACCATTCATCCCAGACTTTCAGGAATGCCGCCCATTTCCGCTTGGCTTCTTCCGTAACCAGCAGATCCGTGTACTTTTTGATGCGTTTTGGCACGATTTCGTGCAACTGGCGCATTTTGTCCCGCGATCGCTGAAGCTCCGTGACCTGTTCCTCGAATGGCAACATCGCCTTGGAAGCCACCTCATAGGAACGGCGAGGCAATTCGTTGAGATCGGACATCAGCAGCAGGATTTCATTGGACTTGACCATCCCGCTGTCGTGAATATTGCTCATCACATCCGCATCATGCGATGTGCTCCACAAGCCGATTCCGCCAATCAGCAGCATGCTGCCCAAGGCTACACAGATCAGCATGAAAAGTTTGTTCTTGACACTCACTCTGTCTCTCCAAGTGGTTACGCAAGCACAGTTTTGAAGTATGCCAAAAATACGGCATTAGAGTATTACATACAGCTCATACATGATCGAAGCGTATAGTCGACCATGCTCGCCCTTATCCACAAGTAAAAATGTCTCGCTTCTGCACGGCAAGGCTGCGAGCAACACAGACAAGCGGTATCAAGCGCGAACAACCTGGCCTGAGCAATACCGTTCGTCCTGATCAAAAAGCTCTGCGTGATGCCGTTCGCCCCGATCAAGAAGCTCTGCGTAATGCCGCTCGCCCCGATCAAGATGCTCTGTGTAATGCCGTTCGTCCTGAGCTTGTCGAAGGGCATCCCTATGGATCGGCATCCTCATCAAAAACTGACTCCGGTTGGAAACCTCCCCCTTCAGGGGGATCATCGGCTCCGGCAGGCTCATGGCAAACCTGGCCACCCGGTCCATAAAAAAAGAGCGCGATTTCCATCGCGCTCTTTTGCAAACACGAACCCCTGTCCGCATTCAGTGGAAGTGAATAACTTCCCCTTCCTGCTCTTTCTTCTGGATGGTATTTGCGCGCTCTGGCGGCACATACCCCTCAAGGCTGGCAAGTTGTTCTTCCAATTGCCGAATCACGTCCGCCCCCAGGCTCTTGGAAACATCCGAGATGACCTGGCTCCGGTTAAAGACGACAGCCGCCCCCGCGGAAGATATCAGCTTCGTATTCTGCCCTTCGCCCATGGCGGAAAAAGATCCCTTGACCTCATAAGTCTTGGTATTGACAAGGCGAAAATCCCCGACCAGTTCCAGGCTCAGGGAATGGGAAACCGTATCCGTATTGTCGATGGGATTGGCTTCCTGGCGAAACTCGATATTGCTGACCGTCCCGAACAACACATAATCGGCCCCAGGAAACTGACCTTTCTTGATGCGGTCGATAATATCGTAGAGCTTTTCCGTGTTCTTGGCAGTATAAGGCTTGCCCTGCACGATACGGAAATACCCGGACTTCAGCATCTCGCCCTTGATGTCGGCGGTGAATTTGCGCAATTCGCCACGCTCAATATAAGAATAAATGCCTTCGGAGTACGAGTAATTCGATTCTTCCCGCGCATTGATATTATGGCTGGAGCGATGAGAACTGCGGGAAGCATCCCGGCGATCATCGCTGTAATCTGCATGGCGTCCACTTTCTTTTCCGGAAGCGCGCAACGACGATTTGGACGAAGACCTGACTTCGCGGAAATACCCCTGCACCCGCTCCTCGTAGGCCAGATCGGTCACCGCAACCTTGACCTCGCGCGCCTGCGCAAGCGGCCCCGCCAGCATTGAAACCGCCAGCATGCCGCCGAACAGCAAAGCTCTCGAAACATTTGTCATGATGTGTGTATCTCCAGGTTTTTGCAAAACTCCGGAATCGCCGGAGGCCAGTCTGCTTTACCGCTGTAATTCGACAAAGGAAAGTGCAAACGATTCCGGCATAAGGTCGGCGCACAATGTGATTGTATTCGACAATACGATAGCCCGATCCGGAAGCCATAATGCCAAGTTGCGCATAGTACTCACCGCAAATCTTTAATGCAAACGCGCGCAGGACAAGCACACGAATGCTCCCGCGCAAAGGATGTATCAAGACAAACCTGAATAATTCCGCTCCGCTCGGGTCGAGTTTGCCGAAACCATTGATTCTATAGAGAATGCAATTCGACAAACTCGGAAAGAACAAATTTTCCCGGTGTTTCCCCAAGGAAGCTTTCATGCAACATCCCCGCTTCTTGGCTTCTTGAGTGGCGCGGTGCCAGCTTCTCATGTCGGCTCGCCCCCCCCACAAGCTACGGCAAGAACAAGACGGGCCGCGATACAATCCAGTCCATGCGCCCTGCCCCACCACTCGACACCATTCTTGCCCCGGCATTCCGGAAACGGCGATGCCGGTTTGCCTGGCTGGCCGTCCTGGCGGTTTGCCTGCAATTGCTGGCCTCCGGCCTGGCCAGCATCCATGCCGTCGAAGCATTCAACGCGGGCAACAACTTTTTTGCGGCGGAAATCTGCCATGGCACGGCGGACGGCAGCACGCCAGACGGTGGCGAACATCCCTCGGCGGGCGGCGGACATTGCCCGTTCTGCCGCCTCGCCCAGGCAGGCATAGCCCCGCCCCCCTCGCCAACCGCGCTCGCCTTTTCGCCCCCAGAACCCGCCACGCTCTTTCTCCCGGCGGCAAACGCCGACCTCCAGCCGAGTGCGCCCTATTCGCCCCACGCACTCACGCGCGCACCGCCTTTCTCTTTCGCCTGATCCCTCTCTTGCGGCGCTGAAGCGCCGTCCCATTAATGCCGCGGCTGGCGCATCCACCCATGCGCGCCGGTATCAGCGCGGCCATCCGGCGAAAGAACACTCATGGACCTGCCCTACTTCTCACCGCGCATTGCAATGCGATGCGCCAGACTCGCATTCCCTCTATCCATCCTTTTCCCTACCGCGCTTGCAGCGCAGACATCCCTGGAAGACCAGCACCATCATAACCACGACGCCCAACAGCAAGATGCTGCCGAGCCGACGACACTGGCCCCTGTCGTTGTCACCGCCCCCGCCATGGAAGCGCCGCTGGAAGTCAAGCTCGACCCAAAAGCGCCCCAACAACCCTTGCCCGCCAGCGACGGCGCAGCCCTGCTGAAAGCCATCCCCGGCATGAGCATCATCCGCAAGGGCGGCACCGGCGGCGATCCGGTATTTCGCGGCATGGCTGCCTCGCGTCTCAACATCCTGCTCGACGGCGAACAAATCCTCGGCGGCTGCGGCGGACGTATGGACCCGCCCACCGCATATATATTTCCGGATACCTACGACCGCGTCACCTTGCTCAAGGGGCCGCAAAGCGTCATACACGGCCCGGCCTCGGCCGCAACGGTGTTATTCGAGCGCAAACACGAACGTTTCAGTCAACCCGACTGGCGGCTGAACACGGCGCTGACCGCTGCCAGCGCCAGCCGTACCGACAGTTTCATCAGCGTCAAGGGCGGCAACAGTGACGTCTATGCTGAAGGCGTTCTCACCCACGCCCGCTCGAACGATTACAGAGACGGCAAGGGCGACGCCGTACACTCCCGCTACGAACGCCAGAGCGCCACAGCCATCCTCGGCCTGACGCCGGACGACGACACCCGGATCGAACTCTCCGCCATCCGCAGCGACGCCAAAGCCGCCTATGCCGACCGAGGCATGGACGGCAGCCG
>JAIRWW010000283.1 GCA_031268685.1 Azoarcus sp. | reverse complement strand
ACGCCGGTATTGACGCCCATCCAGTTGAGTCCGCCGAACAGGCGCGCGTACTCGATCTTGACGCAGCGGTCCATGACCACTTCGAGGCCGGCTTCCCTGGCGATCCGCCCGGCTTCCTCATTGATGACGCCGATCTGCATCCAGAAAATCTTCGCGCCGATGGCGACGGCGTCATGCGCGATCGGCACGCAGTCCGCCGGCTTGCGGAACACGTCTACGAGATCGACCGGGAAAGGGATCGATTTCAAGTCCGGATAGCTTTTTTCGCCCAGGATTTCGGGATATTTCGGGTTGACGGGAACGATCCGGTAACCGTGTTCCTGCATGTATTTCGCCGCGAAGAAACTGGGCCGGTACCAGTCGCCCGAAAGGCCGACGACGGCCAGGGTGTGCGCGCCGCGCAGCAGGCGGCGCAGGGTGGCGGCGTCGCTCGCGAACCCGTCTTCCCGCGCGGGCGGGGCCGGGGCCGCGCCGCGGTCGAGGGGACAGGAGCAGGCCGGGCGGCTCACTGGTGGCACCAGACCGGCGGGCGCTTGTCGATGAAGGCCGAGATGCCTTCCTGCGCGTCGAGCGCCTGGAGGTTGTCGACCATGACGCCTTGCGCGTAGGCGTAGGCATCGGCGAGCGGCAGTTCGGACTGGCGGTAATAGGCTTCCTTGCCGGTGGCCAGCGTGTGGCGCGACTTGGAGGCGATCTTCGCGGCCAGCGCCGCGACGGCGGCGTCGAGCTCGCCCTCGGGGACGATCTCGTTGACGAGGCCGAAGCGCCAGGCCGTCGGCGCGTCGATGAGGTCTCCGGTCAGCAGCATTTGCAGGGCATGCTTGTTGCTCACGTTGCGCGAGAGCGCGACCATCGGCGTCGAGCAGAAGAAGCCGATGTTGACGCCCGGCGTGGCGAAACGGGTGTCGTCCGCGGCGATGGCGAGGTCGCAGGTAGCGACGAGTTGCGCGCCCGCCGCCGTGGCGATGCCGTGCGCGCGCGCGATGACCGGCTGCGGCAGCGAGACGATGCGCCGCATCAGCGCGCCGCAGGTGGCGAAGAGTTTTTCGGCATAGGCGCGGTCATAGCCGGCCGCGCGCATTTCCTTCAAGTCGTGCCCCGCGCAGAAGGCCGGGCCCGCGCCGGCCAGGACGACGACCGCCGCGCTCCTGTCCGCCGCGAGGGTCTCGAATTCGGCCAGCAGGGCGTCGAGCATGGCTTGGGAGAGCGCGTTGCGCGCCCGCGGGCGGTTGAGCGTCAGGCGAACGATGCCGTTCTCTTGCGTCTTCAATACGAGTGCTTCCTCTTGCGTGTCGGATGTCATGAGTGTTTCCTTTTAAATAAACGTCAAAAAGTGAAAACCTACTTTTTGCCGGTAAACCTATAGTTAGCGAAAAAGGCAAAACGCGGTTTCGCCTTTTTCGAGAGAAAGAGCAACGAAACACCGATCGGTGTTTCCACGTTTTTGCTTCAAAAAAGGCGAAACCGCGTTTTGCCTTTTTTGCAAATTTAACCGGCGAAAAGTAGGTTTTTACTTTTCGACGTTTATTTTTTGCGCAGCATTCCCGTTTCATCCACCTTGCGCAGCGCCGCGAGTTCCGCTTCCGCCGGCTCGGGCACCGGCCCGGCGTCCGGCGAGATTTTCAGTTCCCATCCCGTATTGGCGCGGATTTCGTCGATGTTCGAGAAGGCGAACCAGCCGGCCAGTTCGAACTCTTTCGTTTGCGGGTGCGGACGCAGGATGCCGAGCGTGGTGATGATCGCCGACGGGCCGCCGCCGATGAACCCGTGGCGCGCGCGCGCGTCGCCGCCGTCGAGATAGCCCGGCGAGGAAACGTATTCGACCTGGTCGACGAAGCGCTTTTTCTCGTGCGTCGCCATGATGACGAAGCGCCGCGCGCCGCTGGCGATGTCGTTGGCGCCACCCGCGCCGGTGAGCCGCGTCTTGGGCGCGGCATAACGCTCGCCGATCTCGTGCCCCCAGATGCCGGTCGTGTTGACGTTGCCGAACTTGTCGACCTGCGCCGCGCCGATGACGCCGACGTCGCAGCGCCCGGAAGCGACCAGGAAGCCGAGCGCGTCGATCGCGTTGGTGAAGCTGACGGCGTTGGAGGAGATACGGTTGCACTCGATGCCCCACGGTAGGCCGCCGACCGGCGTCGCACCGAAGACGCCGCCCTCGGTGATCGAACGCACGTTCGGCGCATGGCACGCCTGCGCGAAATAGCCCGCGAGCATCGACAGGCCGACGCCGAAGATCGCCAGTTCACCGTCGCGGATTTCCCGCCCCGTCGCGATGGCCATCATTTCCTGGCGTGTATAGGCAAGCGTCTCGCTCATCGGGCGTCTCCTCTCGAAACGTTTTGCGCGAGGAGCGAATCGATGGCCTCGCGCGGCTTGATCCATTTCCGGTAGGGGTCGAGCAGGAAGCTCGACGAACTCTTTTGCAGCCGTTCGACCGTCTCCTCACCGATCGCGGCGAGGTAGTCGTCGACGCTGGCCGTTTTCGTCACGAACGCGTCGATGTAGCGCGCCGCGCCTTCTTCGCTGCCCAGTTGCTCGTTCATCAGGCGCATGTGCTTTTCATCGACGTCGTAGGCGCCCGGCGAGCCTTGCGGCCAGGCGGCAAGGGGCCACCAGACAACCGCGTCGACGAGGACGCCGGGGATGCGCACGAGATTCGGGAACTGCCGCGCGCAATCGGTATCGACGATGTGATCGGCGACGAGGACGACTTTTTTCGCCGCGCGCGAGAGTTCGAAGCGGCTCCACTCGGTGCCGATGATGATCGCGTTGCCTTCCGGGTCGGCGAGCGTGACGTGGATCGCCGCGAGGTCGGGTTTCAGCGGAGAGAGCGCGCCGAGCTTTTTCCCGGTGAATGGATCGGTGATCGCTGGAATCTTTCTGGCCGAAGGATGCGCGTCGGGTTCGAAAGCGCTGCGCCACGCGATGTCCGAACCGATGTTGACCGTCGCGGGAACGAAGGGCCAGTTCAGCGCGCCGCCGAGAAAGCGCAGCGCCATCGACAGGTTCGAATAGTCTTCGAGGACGAGGCGTCCGCTCTCGACAGCGCGGCGCAGGCCATTGGCGAAGCCGAAGACTTCGAGGCCGGAAAAGCCGCACTCGACCTTGTCGACGGCCCCGGCGGCGGCCAGCAGGTTGAGCTGCTGGGAATTGCAATGGAACAGCGCGTGCAACCCCCGTCGCTTCTGGCGCAAGAGTTCGCGTCCGAAAACGATGGCGTCCGAACCGACGGGTAAGGCGGCGCCGCTCGCGTATTGGATGCCGTCCGCGGAAAAACGCGAGACGGCTTCCCGCAGGGAGACCAGTTTGTTCAGGCTCATGGAAATGTCATTTTCAATGGGAGTGTTCGATAAACGAAGGCAGATAATCGGAGAACGGCTGTTCTTCATAAATCGCCCCGGCGACGAACTGGCCGAGGCGCAAGAGATCGGACGGATCGTTGAGGCCGCCGGTATGGCGGTATTCGAGACTGCCGTCGGCGTCGAAAAAAGCGAACGACGGCGTGGCGAAAAGACCCAGTTCCCGCGCGAATTCCTGTGGCGTGCGCGCTTCTCCCCGCGCGTCCGTGACGGGAGAAGCGGAAGAAAGATCGATCCGGACGGTCCGGTAGAGGCGTCCGAAATCCGTTTCCACGCGCCGGTCGGCAAAAACCTCGCGTTTCATTTTCAGGCAAGTGGCACAGTCGGGCAGGTCGAAGACGACGGCGAGACGCCGTCCTTCGAGTCCGGCGGCGCGAATTTCGGCGCGGATGTCCTCACCTTCGGCGGCAAAAAGCGCGGCTGGCGCTTGTCCGGAAATGGCGAGCGCAAAAAACGCGAGGGCGATCCGGAACATGATCAGCGCAGCCAGAAGAGCGCCCGGTGGCGCAGTTTGTCCAGCAGGGTCATGCTCGACCACGTGACCGCGCCGGTATAGACGATCCCCGCGACCATGCGCGGGTAATCGGCGAAATCGGCGTAATACTGGATGAAACGGCCCAGCCCCGCGTTGGCGCCGAACAGTTCGGCGACGGTCAGCAGGATGAAGGAGAAGCCGAGGCCGACGCCCATGCCGGCGAAGATGTGCGGCAGGCTCGCCGGAAAGACGACGCGCGCGAGCGTCTCCAGGCGCGTGAAGCCGAGCACCCGCGCGTTGTCGCGGTAGTGCGCATCGATCGACTGCGCGCCGATCGCGGCGTTGTGGAAGACCGGCCAGAA
>JAIRWW010000165.1 GCA_031268685.1 Azoarcus sp. | reverse complement strand
ATTGCGCCCTCACCACGCCCCTGCCCCATTCACGCAAAATCTACGTCCAGGGATCCCGGCCCGATCTAAGAGTGCCGATGCGTGAGATTTCCCAGTCCGACACGCCAACGCCTTCCGGCGGCATGAAGAATCCGCCCATTTTCGTCTACGATTGCTCCGGTCCCTATACCGATCCACAAGCGAAGATCGACATCCGCGTTGGTCTGCCGCCACTGCGTGAAGCTTGGATCAGGGAGCGCGGCGATACACTCTCCCTGCCCGCGCCGGCTTCCGCCCATGACCGCCAGCGCGCCGCCGACCCGGCGCTCACCGACCTGCGCTTCCCCAGCCAAGCTCGCAAACCTCGCCGGGCAAAGGCGGGTCATAACCTCACTCAGATGCACTACGCCAGAAAGGGAAGCATTACACCCGAAATGGAATTCGTGGCGATCCGCGAAAACCTGAATCGTCAAGCCTATATCGAAAGCCTGAAAGCCATTGGTCCGCGAGGGGGGAAACTGGCCGCGCTTCTGGGCCAGCAGCACGCAGGTGAAGCTTTCGGAGCGACCGGGTTCGGCAGCGGCGCTGCCGAGATCACGCCGGAATTTGTGCGCGATGAACTCGCGCGCGGGCGCGCCATAATTCCTGCGAACGTCAATCATCCTGAATGCGAGCCGATGATCATCGGACGCAATTTCCTCACCAAGATCAACGCCAACATCGGCAATTCCGCGCTTTCTTCCTCGATTGCCGGAGAAGTCGACAAAATGGTCTGGGCGATCCGATGGGGAGGCGACACAGTGATGGATTTATCGACCGGCAAATATATTCACGAAACCCGCGAATGGATCATCCGCAATGCGCCGACGCCCATCGGCACGGTTCCGATCTATCAGGCGCTGGAAAAGGTCGACGGACATGCCGAGGAACTCACGTGGGGAATCTTCCGCGATACGCTGATCGAACAGGCCGAACAGGGCGTCGACTATTTCACCATTCATGCGGGTGTCTTGTTGCGCCATATTCCCCTCGCCGCGAACCGCCTGACCGGCATCGTGAGCCGGGGCGGCGCCATCATGGCGAAATACTGCCTCGCACATCACTGTGAAAATTTTCTCTATACACATTTTGAAGACATTTGCGAAATCATGAAGGCTTACGACGTCGCCTTCTCACTTGGCGACGGCCTGCGCCCCGGCTCCATCCATGACGCCAACGACGAAGCCCAATTGGCCGAACTCAGGACATTGGGCGAATTGACCCACGTTGCCTGGCGGCACGACGTGCAGACCATGATCGAAGGCCCCGGCCATGTGCCCTTGCATCTAATCCGCGAGAACATGGCGCTGGAACTGGACTGGTGCAAGGAAGCGCCGTTTTACACACTGGGACCGCTTGTCACCGACATCGCGCCCGGCCACGACCACATCGCCAGCGCCATTGGCGCGGCGACGATCGGCTGGCACGGCACGGCCATGCTTTGTTACGTCACACCCAAAGAGCATTTGGGGCTGCCGGACAGGGACGACGTCAAGGCTGGCATAGTCGCCTATAAACTCGCGGCGCACGCCGCCGATCTCGCAAAAGGCCACCCAGGCGCACAAATCCGCGACAACGCGCTTTCCAAAGCGCGTTACGAATTCCGCTGGGAAGATCAGTTCAATCTCGGCCTCGATCCGGACAAAGCACGGGAATTCCATGACGAAACACTCCCTGGTGAAGCAGCCCGGACAGCGCACTTTTGTTCAATGTGCGGGCCGCGTTTCTGCGCCATGAAAATCACGCAGGAGGTAGAGACATTCGCGGTGAAAAAAGGCTGCTCAGAAGCCGTGGCGTCGGCAATGGAGATGGGAAAAAAACCGCTGGAACTCGCCCGGGATGGCGCGGAGCCTTACCAGGAATCTACGGAGATGAGGCCAGGAAAGAGAAAGTCTAAAACCTGAATAAATATGGCAAAAGGGCATCCAGAACAAAGGCTGCCAAATAAAATCCAAGTTTCTGTAAATTATCCCGCCTGGCATGCTGCTAGAATTCGATTCTCAGGAGCTCCACAAGGCTGGGAGACAGAAAATATCCTGCCTCTGCGGCAAGTGACAAAAAGTACCTGGCAGAGCGCTTTCGGACATCCTGATAATCTTCGCCTTCGACTTTTTTATTTTTGAGGCTACATCAATGCGTCTTCCCATTCAGCATCTATTTTCCATATTACTTCTCGTCATTTTCCCATGCGCTGCGCTTGCGCAAACAACTCCCGCCCCAGTGTTGGCTGCTAAATCATGGATACTGGTCGACCATGCCACTGGGCATATTCTGACCAGCAAAGATCCGGACTCCCGGATCGAACCCGCTTCGCTCACCAAGCTGATGACGGCCTACCTCAGCTTTTCGGCCCTGAAAGCCGGCACGATCACCGAGGATCAAAATGTACTGGTCTCGGCGAAAGCCTGGCGGCAGGAAGGCTCGCGCATGTTCATCCAGGTGGATACGACTGTCGCGGTCGGCGACCTGATTCGCGGAGTCATAGTGCAATCGGGCAACGATGCCTGCGTCGCGCTCGCCGAACTGCTGGCCGGGACCGAAGAATCTTTCGCCGTCCTGATGAACCGCGAGGCCGAACGCCTGGGCATGAAAAACACCCATTTCGCCAACTCCAACGGCCTGCCCCATCCCGACCTCTATACCACCGCGCGCGACCTGTCGATTCTCGCCAGCGCTATCATCCGCGATTTCCCCGACTATTACGCCCTCTATTCACTCAAATCCTTCACCTACAACCGCATCACCCAACCCAACCGCAATCGCCTGCTCTACCTCGACGAAGCCGTCGATGGCATGAAGACCGGCCATACCGACGCTGCCGGCTACTGTCTGGTGGCAAGCGCCATACGCGGGCCGCGGCGGCTGATTTCGGTCGTGCTCGGCGCCACATCCGAGAACGTGCGCGCGCAGGAGTCGCTCAAACTGCTCAACTACGGCTTCACATCCTTCGACACGGTGCGCATCTATACCGCCGATCAAGTTCTGTCGCAATTCCGGGTATGGAAAGGCGCTGCAAACCAAGTGGATGTCGGTTTCACGCAAGATTTCCTGATCTCCCTGCCGCCGGAAAAGGCCAGCAAGGTCGGCGCCGTCCTGGAAAGCCGTCAGCCGGTTCTCGCGCCGCTTGCCAGAGGGCAGGAAATCGGTATGCTCAAGCTCACCATAGATAACGAGCCTTACGGCGAATACCCGGTATTTGCATTGTCCGACGTACCGCTTGCCGGCTTCTTCGGCCGGCTGTGGGATGCCATAGTGATGTGGTTCAAGAGCCTTTGAACAATCACACCGCTTCCGGAACAAACCCGCAAGGAGAGGAAAGCCCATGAGTCTGTGCCATCTCAACGGCAATTACCTGCCGCTGGCCGAAGCGCGCCTGTCGCCGCTCGACCGGGGCTTCCTGTTCGGCGATGGCGCTTACGAAGTCATCCCTGTCTACTCGCGGCGACCGTTTCGCCTTGCCGGACACATAGCCCGGCTGGAAAACACCCTGAAAGCGATCCGCCTGCCCAACCCGCATACCGCCGCAGTCTGGACGGACATCATCACAAAGGTAATCGCTGGCAATCCCTGGGAAGACCAATCGGTCTATCTGCAAATCACGCGCGGCGCCGACCCTGTGCGCAGGCACGCCTTCCCGGCCACGGTCCGCCCGACCGTATTCCTGATGAGCGAAGCACTCGCCACGCCCAGCCAGATGCAGATCGACAATGGCGTAGGCGCGGTCAGCGCCAACGATTACCGCTGGCTGCGCTGCGATCTCAAAACCGTATCCCTGCTTGCCAATTGCCTGCTGCGACAAGAAGCTGTCGATACCGGCTGCGCTGAAACCATCCTTTTCCGCGACGGTTTTCTCACCGAGGGCGCGGCTTCCAACATTTTCGCGGTAAAAAACGGCGTACTGCTCGCGCCGCCCAAGAGCCACCTGATACTGCCCGGCATAACCTACGACATCATTCTCGAACTGGCGGCCAGCCATGACCTGCCACACGAAGTGCGCGCAATTTCCGAAAACGAAGTGCGCTCCGCCGACGAACTGTGGATGAGTTCATCGACCAAGGAAGTGTTGCCCATCGCCTCGCTCGACGGCCAACCCGTCGGCGCGGGCCGTCCCGGCCCACTGGCGCGCCGCATGCACGGCTGGTACCAGGAATTCAAAGACACGGTGATGCGCTGTGCCTGAACCCATCGCACCCCGCGCATCCCTGCTCGAATTCCCCTGCGATTTCCCGATCAAGATCATGGGCGCGCGTACCGATGGCTTCGCGCAGACGGTTCTCGAAACCGTGCTGCGCCACGCCCCCGATTTCGATCCCGCCACCATGCAATTCCGCGCTTCGGGCAAAGGCAACTACCTGTCGCTTACCTGCACCTTCCGCGCACATTCGCAACAACAAGTCGATGCGCTTTATCGCGATTTAACCGCGCACCCGATGGTCAAAATCGTACTGTAAGCAACGAGCCTGGATCGGAATGGAAAAATGGGATGGAGAAGTTTCGTTTCCCGGAATGGCGCCTGAAATTACCACTCTGCAAATCAAGCGCCTGGGCCTGAGCAGCCACGGCCCTGCCCTGGAAGCCATGCGGGCATTCACCGCCGCACGAAGCGCAAATACAGCGGATGAAATCTGGCTACTCGAACACCCACCCGTTTTCACTCTCGGGCAGGCCGCAGATCCCGCGCATCTATTACAAAACCCGGACAACATCCCGCTCGCGCGCACCGACCGTGGCGGCCAGATCACCTACCACGGCCCCGGCCAACTGGTGGCCTACCTTCTCATCGACCTGCCCCGGCGGCAACTCAAGGTGCGTAGACTCGTCCACCTGATGGAAGAAGCCATGATCGCTACGCTGGCCGATTATGGTCTCATTGCCGAACGCAAACACGGCGCACCGGGCGTCTATATTGATGGCGACAAGATCGGCGCACTCGGACTGAGAGTGAAAAACGCTTGCAGCTATCACGGACTGAGCCTTAACGTAGACATTGATCTCACCCCATTCTCGTGGATCAACCCCTGCGGCTACCC
>JAIRWW010000247.1 GCA_031268685.1 Azoarcus sp. | reverse complement strand
GCCAATTATGTGACTTTCCGTTTTCTCGGCAGAGATTACGATGCCGCCGTGGTCGCCGCCGGGCATTGCGGTTTCGGCCTGGGCGCAACGCCCACGGCGGTCGCCAACATGCAGGCGGTAACGCAGAAATTCGGTATTTCGCACAAGGCGTTTCTGATAGTGCCGCTGGTCGGGGCGTTTTTTGTCGACATCATCAATACGCTGGCGCTTTCAGTTTTCACGGCGCTGCCAGCTCTGCGTTGAGCGGCGTCGGCGGTGTCGGCGGGCGTATCAGGGCGCAACCAGGCAGGCGCTGTAGTCGCCGTTTTCCAATACCCGCATGGCGTCGGAAAGCTCCCCGGCCAGCACCCAGAAATGCAATACTGCGCCGTCTTCGCCGGGCGGCAGTACGACGAGACCGAAATCGCCTTCCGCATCGTCATAGATAATATATTGCCGTCCCTTGCAGGCGATTGCGTAAAGCGTTTCGACGCCTGCAAATTTGTGACGCCTGCAACTCAGCTTGAGAAATGGAATACGGAAATCCGCAAATTTGTGGCGCGTTTCTTCCGCCATCCTGGTGAGGGCATGTTCAATCTCTGCCTTTAGACCTTCTTCGGTAATCGGTGCCCAGCTCACATCGCGCCTCGTTATTGGCTGTAAATAGGCAGGCAGGATTATTATTCTGTGTGCCCCGCGATTTGAAGAATGAATAAATTCACGCGAACGTACATATTTCTGCATGCGATTCGTGAAAATAGACTTAAAATAAAGGTCAATATAATCGAATTCGTGACATAGTGAATTCAAGAAGAACACGTAAAGCAAGGCTGACCCGCAGCCCATGGCACACATTACGCCCGAAAAGTTCCCGCACCGGGACGGGAATACCCACGAGCACGACAGTTTTTGTTTATCTGGCATCCGTGCTTTCCATGGCGCTTCTCGTCTTTTTCATCGGAATTCAGTCGGGCTTCGTGCCGCCATTGGAAACTATGACGGCGATGCGGTATTTTTTCCTTACTGCCGTATCCGTGATTTTATTGGCTTCTGGCGCGGTTTTATTAGCGATCGGGATGAAAGGGCACAAGGAGCATTTGTACCGGAATGGGGCAATGCTATTGCTGGCAGGCTTGATACTCTGGATGTTCGTCAAGCTGTGGGATATTGCGTCGAGTGCCTGATGGACATGGTTTTTTGCGACATATTCCCGGCTCGCAGTCTGTTGTGAAAGCTTGAACGATTCCATTCGCCCTGATTTGCCTGAGGGCATTGTCCATGGAATTACGGACAATGGCCGGCTCGACACGAAGGGATGGAAATCGTTCAGCGGTTTTCTATATTGTTTTTCGTGCAAGGATGCGCAGGTCGCCGCCGATTTTTGCGCAATCCCGTATATCGAATCTGTGCGCTTCATCCAGGGCCGTCAGGACGGGTAAATCAAAGATGCCGCGCGCGGTGCTGCCCAGGGCCATGGGCGCCAGATAGAGCAGGAGTTCATCGACGCAATCAGCGGCGAGCAGCGCGCCGTTGAGTCTCGCGCCAGCTTCGATGTGGACTTCGTTGAGTTCCAGCGCCGCCAGTTCGCGCGGCAGGGCGGAGAGTTCGACATGTCCGTTCGCGGCGGGCAGGCAGAGTATGCGATGCCCGAGGCTGGCGAGACGCTGCGTGCGCGTTTTATCGGCGCTGGCGGTAACGATCAAGGCGGGGGCGTCTTGCAGGATGCGGGCGGCTGGATCGACCTCCAGACGGGCGTCGATGAGTATGCGCAGCGGCTGCCGTTCGCATGGCAGCGCGCGCACGCTGAGTTGTGGATCGTCAGCCTTGACGGTGCCGATGCCGGTGAGGATGGCGCAGGCCCGAGCGCGCCAGTGGTGGCCGTCGGCGCGGGCCTCGGGGCCGGTGATCCACTGGCTGACGCCGTTTTCCAGCGCGGTCTTGCCGTCCAGCGTAGCGGCGGCTTTCAGGCGCAGCCAGGGGCGCTGGCGGCTCATCCGCGAGATGAATCCGGGATTGAGTTCCACGGCCTCGTCGTGGAGAAGTCCGCACTCGACGTTCAGGCCGGCGGCGCGGAGCCGGGCGATGCCGCGTCCGGCGACTTTCGGATTCGGGTCTTCCATCGCGGCGACCACGCGGGCGACGCCTGCGGCAATGAGTGCGTCGGCGCATGGCGGCGTGCGGCCGAAATGGGCGCAAGGCTCCAGCGTGACATAGGCTGTCGCGCCCTTTGCGGCCTCGCCCGCGGCGGCAAGGGCAAGCACTTCGGCATGGGGTTCTCCGGCGCGGCGGTGCCATCCTTCGCCGACGGTTCTTCCGTCGCGCACAATGACGCAGCCGACCCTGGGGTTGGGCGTGGCGGTGGCGAGTCCCTGTCTGGCAAGCACGAGTGCGCGCGCCATGGCTTCGCGGTCAGCCGCCGCTTCGCGGTCAGTCGTCGAAAAGGTCATGCCGGGTTTCGTCGGGCGTTTGCGCCTGCTTCTGGCGTGGACGGGGCTGCACTTCGCGGATCAGGGAAGAAAACTCATCGACATCCGCGAAATTGCGATACACCGAGGCATATCGGATATAGGCCACCTTGTCGAGCTTGCGCAATTCTTTCATCACCAGTTCGCCGATACGGGCACTGGCGATTTCGGTTTCGCCCACGGAGAGCAACCGCGCCTCGATCCGGTCGACCGCGGCTTCCAGCGCCTCTGTGGCGACCGGGCGCTTGCGCAGGGCCAGTTCCATGCTGGCGACGAGCTTGCCGCGCTCGTATTCGCAGCGGTTGCCATTGCGTTTGACGATGTGCGGGTGCTTGAGGTCGATACGCTCGTAAGTAGTGAAACGTTTGTCGCAATGTGCGCAACGGCGGCGGCGGCGCACTACGTCGCCGTCGTC
>JAIRWW010000042.1 GCA_031268685.1 Azoarcus sp. | reverse complement strand
CACCGCAAGGGCAGGGGGCGTTACCGCAAGGCGCCGGAGGATATCCTGCGTGCGGCAAAGGCCGGGATGGAGAAAAAGCGCCAGCAGGCCGAGGCGCTCGAACGGATGCGTGTCGAACTTGTGGCGGGGCGGCTGCCCGCCGAGTTTGACGGTCTGGTACCGCAACTGCTTTATCGCCCCGACCGCAACCGCATCGAAACCAAGGCGCTGGAGGCGGCTTGTGTCGATACGGGCCTGTCGGCGGCGAGGCTGCTATTGAAATGCGGCGCTCTGTCGTCCAGCCACGATTTTCACTACAACCGGTTTTTGTTTGAGCAGTTTCCCCAGGGCACGGACTTCCCGCCCTTCGAGCCGCCCGTGCTCCCCAGCGATCTGCCGTGCGCCGAAGTCGCTGCGTTTTCGATCGACGATGCCGCCACCACCGAAATTGATGATGCTTTCTCTGTAACGCCCAAGCCCGGAGGCGGCTGGAAGGTGGGCATCCACATCGCCGCGCCGGCTCTCGGTTTCGCGCGCGGCTCGACGCTGGACGCTATCGCGCGCCGCAGGCTTTCCACCGTCTATATGCCGGGCAACAAAATCACCATGCTGCCCGAGGACGTCGTTGCCGCCTTTACCTTGGCCGCGGGTTGTGCGCGTCCCGCCGTGTCGCTTTATCTCGACGTGCGCGCCGATCTCACCATCATCGGGCACGAAAGCCGCATCGAGCGCGTGCCGGTGCTTGCCAACCTGCGCCACCACGACATCGAACCGGTGTTCAATGAGACGACGATCACCGAAGGCGGCCCCGACTTTCCGTGGAAAAAAGAACTCACCTTGCTGTGGGATCTCGCCGTCGTGCTGGAAGCCGGGCGAGGCAAGCCCTCTGCGCACGCGAATCAGGTCGATTACAGCTTTGCCGTCGATTGGGAGCAGGATACGCCCGACGGCCCCGGCTCCATCGCCATTGGTCACCGCCTGCGCGGCTCGCCCATGGATAAGCTCGTGGCCGAGCTGATGATCCTGGCCAATGCCACTTGGGGGCGGCTGCTCGACAAGGCCGGTGTGCCCGGCCTCTACCGCGTGCAGGGCGGCGGCAAAGTGCGGATGGCGACCGTTGCCGCACCGCACGAAGGTCTTGGCGTAGATTGCTATGCCTGGTCGAGTTCGCCGCTGCGCCGCTATGTCGATCTGGTCAACCAGTGGCAGATCGTCGCCATGCTGGGAGGCGGCGCGCCTGCTTTCGAGCCGAAATCGGTGGAACTGATGTCGGCTATGCGCGACTTTGAGCTTACTTACGCCGAATACAGCGAATTCCAGCGGCGCATGGAGCGTTACTGGTGTGTGCGATGCTTGCGACAAAATAACGTGCGCACAGCCGAGGCCACCGTCTTGCGCGACAATCTCGTTCGCCTTGTCGAAATACCCCTTATTTTCAAAGTACCCTCGCTTCCCCCCCAGTTGCCGGGGGCGACGGTCAGTCTGGCCATTGTGGGCAGCGATCTCATCGACACCGAAGTCGATGCCCGCTATCTTTCCACCCTTGCCGAACCCGACCCGGAAGCACAGGAAGAAACGGAATATTGAGACAAAGTACGATGGATTCGCCCGCCGTTCGTCCGCTTGCGTAGAATTCGCCCATGGCTACAAAGCAAACTCACAAATCCAGATCCCTTTCCCCTCTGCTTGGGGCGCTCGGTTCTCCCCGGAATCGCCACCTGCTTGTCGGCACAGCCATATCTATCGTGGCGCATGTCGTGGTGATGCTCATTCATTTCAGCATGCCTGAACTGGCGAATACGCGCCTGCCCGGGCTTGATGTCATCCTCGTCAACGCCCGCCACGATACCGCGCCGAAAGACCCGCAAGCCCTGGCGCAGGCCAATCTCGACGGCGGCGGCAACAGCGAAGAAGATGTTCGCGCCGCTTCGCCCCTGCCGCCGCAGGAAACCACGCGCGATGGCAATGATCTGGTCGACACGCGGCGGCAACAGTCCACGCCGCAACAACAAGATAACCAGAACGTTCTTACCCAGGAAGGCAGCTCTGTCGCCGTCGCCCAGGTGCAATCCGATCCGGACAGGCCCTCCGCGCCCAAGCCGGCAAGTGGGGCCGATGATGCGGACGCTATGGCCATGGCGCGCCAGCTTGAGGGCGAAATTGCCGCAAAGACAGAGGCTTATAACAAGCGTCCGCGCAAGAGGCAATTTGGTGCGCGCACTGCGGCATACCGGTTCGCCCTATACATCGAAGAATGGCGGCGCAAGGCGGAAAGAATCGGCGAATCGAACTATCCAGAGGTGGCGCGCGGTAAACTGTACGGAAGTTTGCTTATAACGGTTTCCATCCGTAAAGACGGAAGTATTGACAATATAGTCATAAACCGCCCTTCCCAGTACGAAGTGCTCAACGAAGCGGCTTTGCGGATCATCCGTTTGGGCGAGCCTTACGCGCCATTTCCACCCAATATAGCCAACGATACCGATATTATCGAGATCAGCCGCACTTGGTCATTTACCAATGATAAGCTCACCTCGAAATGAGCTCACCACGAATCAGCCCCGCGAGTAGGCTGGATGTATGAAAGTGATTTCCCCGCAAATTTCCATGGATCGTTATGCCGTCATTGGCCACCCGGTAGAGCACAGCAAATCGCCGGTCATCCACACGGCTTTTGCGCGCCAGACGCGGCAAGACCTGAGTTATCAGGCGCTTCTTGCTCCGCTGGATGGTTTTTCCGACACTGTGCGGAGGTTCCGCGATGGCGGCGGCCGCGGCGTCAATGTAACCGTGCCGTTCAAACTCGAAGCCTGCGAACTGGCGACGCGCCTCACCGCGCGCGCCCAGGCTGCCGGCGCGGTCAACACCCTGACTTTCAACGGCGACATCGTCGTCGGTGACAACACCGATGGCGTCGGGCTGGTGCGCGACCTCATCTTCAACCTTTCGTGCCCGCTTGTCGGGCGGCGCGTGTTGTTGCTGGGCGCAGGCGGCGCGGCGCGCGGCGTCATTCTCCCCTTGCTTCAGATCAAGCCCACGGTGCTGACCATCGCCAACCGTACCGCATCGCGGGCGCACGAATTGCGTGCGGCCTTCGCCAGCCATGCCGACCGGTCTGCTTTTACCGCGGGCGGTTTCGAAGACCTCGAAGGCTGGGAATTCGACGTGGTCATCAATGCCACCTCTGCCAGTCTGGAAAACGAAGTACTGCCCTTGCCGGACGGCATCTTTGCATCAAGCGCTTTTGCTTATGACATGATGTATGGCGTGGGCGACACCCCCTTCCTGGCGGCGGCGCGGGCCTTGGGCGTTACCCGGCTTGCCGATGGCCTTGGCATGCTGGTCGAACAGGCGGCGGAAAGCTTCGCCCTTTGGCGTGGCGTGCGCCCGAACAGCGCCAGGGTGCTATCCAAGCTGCGTCGCAAATTGGCCATGCCTGCTTGAAAAAGCGCCTTTTGCGCTGGTTTTGGCGCGGCCTGTGCTTGTCGCTGGTGTTATTGCTCGGCGTGCAGTTGTGGTTTTTCGCGCACATCTTCTGGTGGCGCGATGCCGATCCCGGCAGCACCCGGTTCATGCGTCTGGCTCTGGCCGAATTGCAACTGAAAAAACCGGACGCGAAGCTGGCTCATACCTGGGTGGCCTACGAACGGATATCCATCCATCTCAAGCGCGCCGTGATTGCCGCCGAAGACAGCCATTTTCTGGAACACGACGGTTTCGACTGGGATGGCATCCAGGATGCGCTGGAAAAAAACCGCGTCCGTGGCCGCGCCCGCGCGGGCGGATCGACAATCACGCAGCAACTGGCGAAAAATTTGTTTCTGTCGTCGAGCCGCAGCTATTTGCGCAAGGCCCAGGAAGCGGTCATCGCCATGATGATCGAATCGCTGTGGGACAAGCGCCGCATACTTGAGGTCTATCTAAACGTTGCGCAATGGGGCGAGAGC
>JAIRWW010000026.1 GCA_031268685.1 Azoarcus sp. | reverse complement strand
ATGAAACTGATGAACGAAATCGAGGCCGACGCTGCCGGCACGATCAAGGCCGTACTGGTCGAAAACGGACAGCCGGTCGAGTTCGGCCAGCCTTTGTTCGTGATCGGTTGAGCGCCATGTTCGAGAAGATTCTCATCGCCAACCGCGGAGAAATCGCCCTGCGGGTGTTGCGCGCCTGCCGCGAAATGGGCGTCAAGGTCGTCGCCGTGCACTCCGAGGCCGACACAGAAGCCAAGTACGTCAAACTCGCCGACGAATCGGTATGCATCGGCCCGGCGCCCTCCGCGCAAAGCTACCTCAACGTACCATCCATCATTTCGGCGGCTGAAGTGACCGACTCCGAGGCCATCCACCCCGGCTACGGCTTTCTTTCCGAAAACGCCGATTTCGCCGAACGGGTCGAACAATCCGGCTTCGTCTTCATCGGCCCGCGTCCAGAAACCATCCGCCTCATGGGCGACAAGGTTTCGGCCAAAAACGCGATGAAAGCCGCGGGCGTGCCCTGTGTGCCCGGTTCCGACGGCGCACTGCCGGAAGACTCAAAAGAAATCGTAAAAATAGCCCGCGACACAGGCTATCCCGTCATCATCAAAGCTGCTGGTGGGGGAGGCGGGCGGGGCATGCGGGTAGTGCATACCGAAGCCGCACTGCTCAACGCCGTAGCCATGACGCGGGCCGAAGCGCAGGCAGCCTTCGGCAACCCCGTGGTTTACATGGAGAAATTCCTCGAAAACCCGCGCCATATCGAAATCCAGATCATGGCCGACCAGCACGGCAGCGCGGTTTATCTGGGCGAGCGCGATTGCTCGATGCAGCGCCGTCACCAGAAAGTCATAGAAGAAGCCCCCGCGCCGGGCATAGACCGCAAGCTGATCGCCAGCATCGGCGAGCGCTGCGCCAAGGCATGCCGCAAGATCGCCTATCGCGGCGCGGGCACCTTTGAATTCCTGTATGAAAACGGCGAGTTCTATTTCATCGAAATGAACACGCGGGTACAGGTCGAGCACCCAGTCACCGAACTCATCACCGGCATCGACATCGTCCAGAACCAGATCCGCGTCGCGGCGGGCGAAAAGCTGCGTTTCCGCCAGCGCGACATCGTGCTGCGCGGCCATGCCATCGAGTGCCGGATCAACGCCGAAGACCCGTTCAAGTTCACGCCCTCGCCGGGGCGGATCACCAACTGGCACACGCCCGGCGGCCTGGGTGTGCGGGTCGACTCCCACGCCTACAACGGCTACGTCGTGCCGCCGCACTACGACTCGATGATCGGCAAGCTGATCGTCCATGGCGACACACGCGAACAAGCCATCCGCCGCATGCGCATCGCACTCTCGGAGATGGCCGTCGCGGGCATAAAGACCAACATCCCGCTCCACCAAGCCTTGATGCTCGACAGCCATTTCATAGAAGGCGGCGCCAGCATCCATTACCTTGAAGAGCGTCTGGCCGATTTCGCTGAAGTCAAGGCCGACTGAGGATACACACCATGTGGCTTTCCGTTTCGCTCCAATCTGACGCCTGCCGCGCCGAGGCGCTTTCAGAAGCCTTGATGGCTGTGGGCGCGCTCTCTGTATCGGTCGAAGACGCCGATGCCGGAACCGACGCCGAGACGCCGCAATTCGACGAACCATGTCAAGCCGCGCCAGCGGGATTCTGGGCGAACAGCCGGGTCATCGCCCTTTTCGCACCGAACGCCGCCATCGCCCCCCTCGTCGCCGAAGCCGCCGTGGCGGCGGGCTTCGACACGATCCCGCCATTCGATACCGCGCGCGTGGCCGAACAGAACTGGGTGCAACTTACGCAAAGCCAGTTCGCACCCATCCGCATCAATGACCGGCTGTGGATAGTGCCGTCCTGGCACGAACCGCCCGACGCGGACGCCATCAACATCAAGCTCGATCCCGGCATGGCCTTTGGCACAGGCTCGCATCCAACCACGCGCCTGTGCCTGGAATGGCTGCACGAAAACCTGCGCCCAGGCTGCTCTGTACTCGATTACGGCTGCGGTTCGGGCATTCTCGGCATCGCCGCCGCCCGGCTCGGAGCCGGGGCGGTGCTTGGCGTCGACATCGACGAGCACGCGCTGCTGTCTACGCTCGACAACGCTTCGCGCAACGACGTCGCCAGCGTCGTCCGGGCGCAACATTCTGGCAAACCGCTGGAGACGGCATTCGATATCGTCGTCTCCAACATCCTGACCACTCCGCTATGCATACTGGCGCCGGTGATCGCGGCCAGGATCGCCGACGGCGGACAGGTAGCGCTTTCCGGCGTGCTCGAACAACAGGCTGCGCAAGTCATCGACGCCTGGGCGCCCTGGGTCGCACTCGATATCGGCGCTTCCTGCGAAGGCTGGGTCAGACTGCAAGGCCGCCGCTGACAGTCGGCTTTGTTTCTTCCGGAGCAAAAAAGAATACACGCGGCTCTCGTGCTCAGGGCAGGCAATGATTTACTATTTGCCGTTCTACACACGCAGGCCCGAGTTCGTCCCTGATGTTGACCCGATGCCCGAGCTGTCAAACCGTCTTCCGTCTCACGTCGGAACAGCTTCTTGCCAGACAAGGCCGGGTGCGTTGCGGAAGCTGCCTGCATCCCTTCAACGCCCTGGACCATCTGGCCGAATCCGATCCAAAGGCCGGACAACCCGCCGCAGGCAAGGCTTCTACTCTTTCCGCCCAGCCCGGCAGCAAGCCTGATGCCCTCTTGGCCGAACCGGCGCTCGCAGCCAAGGCCAAAACCGCGCCCGAGGCCCCGCAGCCTTTCCCCACGCTGAACGACCGCGACGAAAGCAAACATCTTCCGCCGTCCATAGACATCACCGCCAGCGCAACGCCGCATCCACGCCCGGTATTCACGCCTGTCGTCAAAAAAACGTCGCAACGCTTATTGAGCGAACTCGATTTCTCGTCGTCGCTGGACACAAAATCCAGGATGCCCGGGCAAACGCCGCCGCCTTTTCCCATAGCAAGCCTCCCGCCCATGGGCAAGGGCGAACCGGACACAACCAGCGCCACGCCCAAACAAAACGCCGCCGTAGCCGAAGAAGCGCCGCCAGCCCCTCCGGCGCGGCCCGAAGCCATCCCTGTCCCGATTGAGATCGCAGCGCCGCCAGCCGCCCCGCCATCCGCCCAGCCCGAAGCCGGCCCCCAGGCCGACCCCAGGCCCAAGAGCACACTTTCGGCAGCAGAACCGCCAACACCAGCACCAACGCCAACACCGACACCAACACCAGCGCCAACACCGCCAGATGAAATCCCGTTCCTGACCGCCGCCAAGAGCATCGCGCCTGCCATAGACAGCGCGCCTCCCGCCGCCGCCCCGCCGCCGGTTATAAAAACAAAAACAAGCCCGCCAGCCGCCCCGGCCCCGGCAATGGCGACTGCGCATACCCCCGACGGCGAAGACTCCATCTTCTCCCAGATAGATGACATGCCGAGCATCGAGCATGACGACGCGGACCCGCTGGCGTCAGTGCTGTTTACGACGCTTCCCGACGACGAAGATTCCATCTTCTCCCAGATGGACATGCCCAGGGCCACGCGCGGCAGGGACAAAGACAAGCGGACAAAGCGCGGCAAATACAGCAAACCAGCCGCCAGAAGCAAACCTCCCCTTTCCGGCGACAAAGAAACGAAAGACCTGGCCTCCGAATTTGCCGAGCACGACATCCCTGGGCACTCGGCGGGCGAAGCCGCCGACAAAGGCGCGCCGGACAAAACGCCCTCCAAAGTCGGTCTTGAAGCCAAAATCGACAAAATCGAAGCCGAAATCGACGCCGAACGCAAAACCACCCGCCGCTCGCGCCGAAACCAAAAAGAAGCAGCGGACGAAGCCGCCGGGGAAAACGCCGGACACCGGGCGGGTTCCCATTTCGACATCTACGGCAGGCCGATGACGAAACGCGAACGCATCGCCTGGACATCGGTCGTCGCCATGCTGGGCGTCGTGCTGGTCATACAAGCGGCTTTCCTTTTCCGCCATAGCATTGCCCGCAGCCTGCCCGGCATGCGCCCGGCTTTCGTCTCGCTCTGCAACACCTTCGGCTGCGCCATGCCCCTACCGCGCGACATGGGGCAAATCCGCATCGACGACTACGGCGTCCTGCGCCAAAACGACCGTCCCGACTCTTACGTCTTCTACGCCAAAGTCAGCAACCGCGCCGATTTCATCCAGGACTGGCCGAACATCGAACTCACCTTGCTCGACATCACCAACAAACCGCTCGTCCGCCGCGTCATCACGCCAGAAGAATGGATGCCGCCGGAACAACGCAACAAAGAAGGCATTGCGCCGCGCAGCGACATCGACGTGCGCATGGACCTGGAAGTAGTCGGCATCGACCCAAGCAATTTCCGGGTCGGCGGCTTCTACCCTTGATCCGCATAAAAATCGCGGGCTGCGTTCTCAGCCCCAACTCGGCGTCTCGCCGAAAGCGGCGAAATAAACGGCCTCGATATCTTCACGCGCCGGACGATGGTTCTGCCCGCCGCGATGGCCGATCTTGATCGCCCCCATCACCGCGGCCATCCGCCCGCAGGATATCCAGTCCCAAGCCTGCGAAATACCGTAGAGCAGACCGGCGCGGTAAGCATCGCCGCAACCTGTCGGATCGACCACGGCATCAACCGGCACGGCGGGAATTTCGATGAGATCGCCCCCGGCATGAATGTGCGAGCCTTCCCCGCCGCGCGTCACCACCAAAGCATCGACTTCGGCGGCCAGCGCCTCGATAGTCCAGCCGGTTTTATCGCATATCAACTGCGCTTCATAATCATTGACCGCGCAGTAACGGGCGAGCCTCAAACAATGCAGCAGCTCATCTGCGGAAAGTATAGGCAGGGCCTGTCCGGGATCGAACACAAAAGGCACGCCAGCCTCGGCCAAGCCATCGACATGGCGCAACATCCCGTCGCGGCCATCGGGCGAAACAATGGCAAGCCGCGCACCCACAGCCGCGCGCACATCGTTCTGGTGAGAAAACATCATCGCGCCGGGATGGAAAGCGGTTATCTGGTTGTCGTCGGCATCAGTAGTAATAAAAGCCTGCGCAGTGTAAGCGCCCGGCACATGGCGCACATAATCCTGGCGCAAACCGAGTTCATCCAACCTTTGCCGGTAATCCGCGGCATCATCGCCCACCGTGGCGACGATCAAAGGATCGGCCCCCAGCAAGCGCAGGCTGTAAGCGATATTGCCCGCACAACCGCCAAAGTCGCGCCTCAATTCAGGCACCAGAAAAGACACATTCAAGATATGGATTTGCTCGGGCAAAATGTGGTTCTTGAAGCGGTCGCCGAAAACCATGATGTTATCGTAAGCCATAGAGCCGCAAACGAGAATGGACATTAAAAAACCTCCCCAACTGTCTGGATGAAATGCGATTATAGAAGGCGTTTCCGGGTTTTCAGCCCGATGAACTAAATTCCCGCCGCCGTCCTCCAACAGAAAACCCTTCGTTTTCCACAGCCATTCATTTCATTTTTCATGCTGACACATCCGAAATTCGATCCCGTCGCCTTCTCCATCGGCCCGCTCGACGTGCGCTGGTACGGACTAGCCTATCTATTCGCTTTCATCTGCTTCGCCCTGCTTGCCCGCCTGCGCGCGCGGCGCGGGCCGGGGCCGGACTGGACAGGCCAATCCATCGACGACCTACTCTTTTATGGCGTGCTCGGCGTCATCATCGGCGCACGCCTGGGAGAAGTGCTGTTTTTCCAGCCCAGTTACTACTTCGCCAATCCAACTGAAATTCTCGCGGTATGGCATGGCGGCATGAGTTTTCATGGCGGCTTTCTTGGCGTGCTGGTGGCGATGTGGTTTTACGGCCGCCGCTATGGCCGAAGGTTTTGGGAAATCACCGATTTCATCGCGCCCATGGTTCCCATCGGACTTTTCGCGGGCCGCATCGGCAACTTCATCAACGGCGAATTGTGGGGCCGCCCCATGAGCGAAGCCCTGCCGTGGGCGATGCACTATCCCTGGGTCGACAGCCTGCCGCGCCACCCCTCGCAGCTCTATCAAGCCGCAGGCGAGGGGCTGCTGCTGTTCGCCCTTCTGTGGTGGTATTCGTCCCGCCCCCGCCCATACCAAGCGGTATCCGGGTTCTTCCTTGCCGGATACGGCATCCTGCGCTTCGGCGCGGAGTTCTTCCGCAACCCCGACCCCGGCATTTTCAGTTCCCTGGGGCTGGGTCTGACAACCGCGCAATGGCTGTGCCTGCCGATGTTCCTGACAGGCATCGGGCTGATCGCCTACGCCTATTCCAAACGCCATGACAGCAAACCGCCGATTCAAGAGACCGGCGGCGATTCACCCAAAAATACAAATGAGCGCGCCATCCGTTAAAAGCACCGGCGGACACCCCATCCGTTAAAAACACGGATGGACGCATCATCCGTTAAAAGCACGGACGGACGCTCCCCCCGTTCGGGCTGAGCCTGTCGAAGCCCGTGCTTCCACAGGCAATGCCCTTCGGCAAATTCAAGGCGAACGATATCGCCCAATTCTTCTCAAAAGAACTCAGCGATAAAAGAACTCAACGATAAAAGGAGACAAGGTGCCATCAAACTTGGTTGCGAGGAGTCTGTCCAGGATGCGCGCCATCATGACTCAGGCTGGCCGCAAACCCCACGAAGCCTCGGAAAAAGAACTCGACCGCATCCACCGCCAACTCGAAGAATGCGCGGCAGGCATCGGCGGCGAAGTCTCCACGCGGCAGCGCGCGGCGCGTCTGGCCGACGCTTACCTGCATTTGGACGACGCCGGGCGGCGGGCCATCCTCAAGATGATCGCGCTCGATTTCGGTCCCGATCCCAAAGCCGTCGAAAAAGCGCACGCCGCATACCAGAAAGCGCTGGGCACTGACGGACAATGGGAAGCCGAAGCACAACTGCGCATGACGATGCGCTCGCGGCGGCTGCGCATCCTCACCCAGTTCAACGCCATCCCGCAAGGCGTGAAATTCCTTGTCGACCTGCGCGCCGACCTCTTGCGTTACGCGGCGGACGACCCCCTGCTCAAGCCGCTCGACCGCGAACTCGAAGTCCGCCTCACCGCCTGGTTCGACGTCGGCTTTCTCGAACTCCAGAGAATCACCTGGGAATCGCCCGCGGCGCTTCTGGAGCGGCTGGTCAAATACGAAGCCGTACACGCCATCCGCTCATGGCGCGACTTGAAAAACCGCCTCGACTCCGACCGCCGCTGCTACGCCTTTTTCCACCCCCGCATGCCGCTGGAACCCTTGATCTTCGTACAAGTGGCGCTCACCGAAACACTGGCTGGCGACATCCGGAGCCTGCTCGACGTGCGCGCCCCGCTCGGCGACACC
>JAIRWW010000340.1 GCA_031268685.1 Azoarcus sp. | reverse complement strand
GAGTTATCACTAAAAACAATCGACCCCGCCTTCCATGCGCTACTGCTCACCATCCGCCCGTTGTGCAAGGCCCACGCCCGCAGCGCCGCATAAGTCGTGCGCGAAAGATTCGTAATACCGCTCGCGATATACCCCGCCCGCGCCGTCTGCTGCGTATCCATCAACAAACTCCCCACCAGCACGCTCGCGTAACCCTCGAAACCCGCCCCATTCCCCTTGAAAGACTGCCACGTCATAAAACTATTATAAAAATCATGCCATAACGGCCCGATATCCTCATCCGGCAGCGGATCATCGGCCCGCAAGCGCAACAACACAAACCCGCGCATCGCCTGCGCCGTCGCAACCACCGGCGTCTCCGGCGGCGTAATAATCTCCTGCGGCGCCGCCAGCCGGACAACCCCGGACGTCTCCTCCGTCGCATCCCCGATATTGTCCAGATCCAGCAAATTCCAGCCATCCGCGAACCAGTAATAACCGTGGTCGTCAATATCGCAACCATACAAATCGAATATCGAGAGCGCCAGATCATCGACAAGCCAAGCCTCGCCCTCCGCATCCCATACCGCCAGCGCATGCCCCGTGCCGCTGTCCGGATATGCAGTCACAATCACCCGCGCCCCATCCGCGCGTCCCGCGTCCGGCCCCGTCACGGCAGGGTCCGCCAGCGCCGCCGCATCAGCCACAATCTGCCAGACCTGCCCCACATAATGCAGCGTGCCATTGACAAGCGTCTGCAAACGATCCTCTAGCCGGACCTCATTGAAATACTGCGGATGCGGATCCGCCGCCACAGTATGCGACAGCGGCGTATAACGCCCCGGATGCGGACTCTCCTCCGACCTGTGCGCCTGAATCGCCTGCGCCAGATTCCTCTGCGTTGCAACAACAACAGACGGATCAATCGTCAACTGCACCAGAGACGCATTCGCGACCTGCACAATCATACGAATCACAAGGTCTTTGGCGGCCCCCTCGGCCAGCAGCGGCTTATACGTCTCTGGAAAATTCCCGTATGCCAGCAACTTCTCGCCGGGGCTTGCCGGCGTATCCATCACATTTTCGCTATTCAGCCCGCCGATAAGGCCAATCTCGCGGATCGTCCAGCCGCCCGTATTCGCCGGAATCACCGCCTCGATCACCAGCCAATCCGGATTTTCCGGATCAACGGAAACACTATTGATATTAAGCCGGTACTTTTCACCGGCCAGCGCGGTGACATTTTCAACCGGCAAAACCGGCTGCCCGCCGCCATCGCCAATAGCGATTTTAGTAATCGGCACATGCAAACCGAATACCTGCGCGTTAGTCAGATCGGCGGCGCCGGTTTTAGTCAGCAAAGTATAAAAAGAATTGTCCGGCATGATTACTCCTCGTTGTTTACGCGAGTTTCACGCCGTGCCGGGTTCACATATACAGCCACATGTTGTATGCGCCATCCGCACAACACAAGCGCATTGCCGCCCATGCGCGCACAGATGAATGATACGGCGTATTCATCAACAAACATTCAAATGAAGCAATTGGAGGCTAGCGCAATGCCGATCACAAAGCCGTTCGTAATCGCCACCGAGGGCAACACCACCGACGGGCGCGTCATCATGCGGCAGCAAATCGCCGACATGGCAAAAAATTACGACCCGAAAATCTATACCGCCGTCGTCAATCTTGATCATTACATCTCATTCGACCCGGATAGTGTGTTTTCCGCCTACGGCAAAGTCGTCTCGCTCACAACGCAAGAGACAAACATCTTCGGCCAAAACCGCCTGCAACTCCTGGCCGTGGCCGACGTCTCGGAACAAGCCGCGAAATTTCAGCGCGAAGGCAAAAAAGCCTTCGCGTCCATCGAAATCATGCCCAACTTCACCGGCGCGGGCATCCCCTACCTGACCGGGCTGGCCCTCACCGACCACCCGGCCAGCCTCGGCACCGAAGCCATGAAATTCTCGGCATTCCCGGACGGCGAGCAGCACACATGCGCCGCGGAAATCGAAATCGAATTAAGCGCCGTACCGGATCAAAAAACCCAAGCGCCAGAAAAACCGGCTGAGACCCTCTTCGACAGAGTCAAAAACCTCTTGTTCAAAACCGATGCATCCGCCGAGGCCCGCTTCACCGAACATGCAAACGCAATCGAAATCCTTGCCAGATCATGCTCGCAAATCCAGACCAGCATCACGGATTTCGCAACGCGACTGAGCCGCATCGAAACCGGCGCCGCCGCGCAGGCTGCCGCGTTCGCCGCGCTCACGGAAAAACTGTCTGGCCAGCCCGCCGCGCCAGACACCCGCCGCCCCGCCGCCACCGGCGGCATTGCCGGACAAACAGACTGCTGATGCCGCATCAGCCCTGACAGAAAGGGACAAAAAATGCAAAACGCAACGCGCAAACTCTTCAACGCCTATCTCTCCCGCATTGCCATGCTCAACAGCATCGGCAGCGCGGCAGAGAAATTCAACGTCGACCCGAGCGTGCAACAAACGCTCGAAACCCGGATTCAAGAATCCAGCGACTTCCTGACCCGGGTCAACAACATCGGCGTCCTCGAACAAAGCGGCGAGCGAATCGGCCTCGGCATCGGATCAACTATTGCCAGCACAACGAACACCAACGTCACATCGCGCACCCCGGCCGACCCCTCGAGCCTCGACGCGAGCCGCTACGACTGCACCCAAACCAATTTCGACACAGCCATCAAATATGCCAAACTCGATGCCTGGGCGAAATTCCCGGATTTCCAAAACCGCGTGCGCGACGTCATCACCCGCCGCCAGGCGCTGGACATCATCACCATCGGCTTTCACGGCACAAGCCGCGCCCCCACCTCCGACCGCGCGGCAAACCCCCTGCTACAAGACGTCAACATCGGCTGGCTGCAAAAAATCCGCAGCGAAGCCCCGGAGCGCGTTCTCTCCGAAGGCGTCCCCGGCTCCGGAGAAGTCACCGTCCATGACGGCGGCGACTACGGCAACCTGGACGCCCTCGTATACGACGCCGTAAACGAACTGCTCGACCCCTGGTACCGCGAAGACACCGAACTCGTCGCCATCATCGGGCGTTCGCTCTTCGCGGACAAATACTTCCCGCTCATCAACGAAGTCAAAGCGCCGACAGAAAAAATCGCCGCCGACCTCATCATCAGCCAAAAACGCCTCGGCGGCCTGCAAGCCGTGCGCGCCCCCTACTTCCCCGACGGAACAATCCTGATCACCCGTCTTGACAACCTCTCCCGCTACTACCAGGACAGCTCGCGGCGGCGCGTCATCATCGACCGGCCAGAACGCGACCAGATCGAAAACTACGAATCATCCAACGATGCCTACGTCGTCGAAGATTACGGACTCTCCGCCCTCATCGAAAACATCGTAACCACCCCGCCGCCGCCGCCCGAGCCTGAACCCTGAGAATGCCTGACATGACCACAACCAAAACCGCCTCGCCCGCGAGGCGGCATCGCCAGCGCATCGGCGCACGCATTGCCTCGGCAGCCGCCGCCGCCAAAACGGCCCCGCTCGCGACAGCGAAACCCTACGAACTCATGTGCGCGAAGCTGGACTCCGACATGCGGCGGCTGAAACAAATCCAGTCCGTCGCCAAAAAAATCGACATCAAGCGCCAACTCCTACCGGAGTACGACGCATGGGTCGATGGCGTATTGGAGTCCGGCGCGGGAGTACAAGACGACGTCCTCATCACCGTCATGATCTGGCGCATCGACACGGGCGACTTCACCGGCGGCCTGCGCATTGCCGAATATGCCATTAACCATAAACTCGCATTGCCGCAACGCTACCAGCGCACGCTTGGCTGTCTAATCGCCGAAGAAATCGCCGATGCGGGCCTGCGCGCCCTGGCGGAAAAACGGCTCGACGACAGCAACGAACAACTGCGCTACAGCAATGCCCTGGACCACGCCGCCGCGCTCACCGCCGATGCCGACATGCCCGACGAAGTGCGCGCAAAACTGGAAAAAGCGCTCGGACTCGTCTATGAACAACTCTCCTACAATGACAAAGCACTGGGACATCTACAGCGCGCGCTAGCGCTCAACCCCGCTGCCGGGGTCAAAAAAGACATCGAGCGCGTGAACCGCGCGCTCCGGAACAAGGCCGCGCCCGAAACCGCCGCGGCCTGACTGGGCTTCTCACGAGCACCGGACGGCAGAAGGATGAACGCGGCAGCCATGGACGCGTGAATCCCTCTCCACCGTCCACACCCGAGAGCAAGAAATGACATTCGTTGCCGCCGCCCCCGTCCCGCCCGAAGCCCCGCTTCCCCATCACCCGTTCTGGCCGGGCGTCTGCCCCGGCACATTCAGGGATTCAATGTCGATAGACGGCAACGTAAGCGCCCCCCGGCTCCTGCTCGCCCTGACCGAAGCCGTCGTTTTCGTCAACGCCGAACTCAAAAAATGGCGCATATCGCAAGAACAAGCTGGCCACATCGAACTCGCCGCCGTCCCGGATGACGACGGCGAACCGCATTGGCGCATCCATCGCTACCTGCGCGCCGTCTACGAAACAGCCGCCGCCGACATCATGGAGCGATACCGCCAGTTCGACGCCACGGGCGACGCGCAAAGCCGGGCCGAACAACAACAACCAGCCATCGACGACCATCGCCGCAACGCATTCTGGGCAATCCGGGACATCCTCGGGCAAACCCGCACAACAGTAGAACTACTATGAGACTCGTGCGCGCCCGGCAAAACGAAGCCCTGGACCTGCTCATATGGCGCAAGACAGGCCGCACGGCGGCCATCGTCGAAGCCGTCATCGCCCTCAACCCCGGCATCGGCAAACATCTCCTCCTGCCCGAAGGCTATCCCGTCCGCTTGCCGGACGCCCCGCCCGCGCCCGTGCGCAAACTCATCAACATCTGGGACTGACATGAGCAACGGCAACCCCATGAAAGAGCAAGGCATCGGCATATTCGGCTCCGTTGTCGCCATCGTCGCCGGCTGGTCGCTCAACGACTGGCTAATGGTTCTGGGATTCCTGACGACCGTCATCACCGTTGCAACGAGCCAGCACTACCAGCGCCAGCGCGAAAAACGCGAAATCGACGCCGCGCGCCGCAAAAGCGAAATCGACGAACTCACCCGGAAAAAACTCGAACTCGAACTGCATTTGCGCGAAGCGCGCGCCGCAGGCCTCGAACGCCGGAGCGACTTGCCGGACATCCGCGCCTCTCCCGCAGAATAAATGTCATCGCCCAGGGGCTGCCACCGTGGCCGCCCCTGATGGATTGAAATATCTGTGACAGTCACGAAAAAACGACATGACCCAATTCACACGCTACAAAATCAGAACCGCGCTCGTCATCATCGCCGCATCCGGCGCGCTCTACCAATTCACCATCAAGCACGAAAGCGTGGGTCCGGTTGCCGACACACGCACGGGCCTTATCGCATCGGCGGAAATGCGCAAAAAATTCATGGATTTCGTCAGCGCCGTCGACCAGCTGCACACAAAAGCCTACCGTGACCAGGGCGGCGTCTGGACAATCTGCTATGGCACAACGGTCTACCCCGATGGCCGCCGCGTCGCCGCGGAAGACAGCGCCACAAAACCGGAATGCATGGAATGGCTGGGCCGTCATTTCGAGACCCGCGTCTTCCCGGAACTCAGCCGATGCATCAACCCGGACCTCGACCTTACACTCGGCGAGGCCATAGCGTATGCATCATTCACATACAACACCGGCAAATACTGCGGCACTGGCCTGGCGCGGGCCGTCAACGCCGGAGACTGCGAAGCCGTCGCGCGGGAAATGCTGCGCTGGCATTACGTGGGCAAAAAACCATCGCCAGGACTCATCCTCAGGCGCAAAGCCGAAATCGCGCTACTGCGATGCAGGGCAAAATCATGACGCTCTCCCCCCGCCTCATCGCCGCCGCCGCCCTCGCCCTGGCGCTCTTCGCCGCCGGATGGCTGGCAAACGGCTGGCGGCTCAACGCGCGCATCGCGCGCATGGAAACCGATCAAGCCACCGCCCTGCTAGCCGCGCAGCAGGCCGCGAAACAAGCGCTCGACCGCGCGATCGCCGCCGAGCGCGACGGCCAGGCGCTGGCCGGGCGCGCCGCCGAAGCCGAAGCCGCCGCATCCAGAACCGGAAGGGAAAAAGACGATGCCATCCGCAAACTATCTGCCCGCCGTCCTTGCCTCAATGCTAATGTCGTCAGCGTGCTCAACAACGAACTGGGCGGCGCCAACACCGGCGGAGTGCCCCCGCCCGCCGGCGGCGCTGCTCGCCCCGCTCCCGGCGCTCCCCCCGATTCCGGTAACGCCACCGACGAAGACATCGCCATCTGGGCCCGCTACGCCATCGAACGCTACAACCTCTGCCGGGGACGCATCGACGCCCTGAACGAATTCCACCGCCCCGCGCCAAATGATTAAACCCGCCTCGCTGCGCGCCGCGCTCGCCGCCGCCGTCCCATGGATCGCCCGGAACCCGGAATGTCTCTCCGTGCGCATCGAGCGCGGAGAAATCCACAGCACCATGGCGGGCGGCCTGTCATTTGAATATCAATACGACCTCGTCGCCCTCATCACCGACTACGCCGGCCCGGCGGACATGCTGTTTCTACCAGTCGTGGCCTGGCTGCATGACGCCCAGCCCGACATCCTGCTCAACCCCGCCCGGCGGCAAGACTTTGCCTTTGAAGTCGACGTGCTCGACAGCAAAAAAAGCGACGTCGAAATCCGCCTGGCGAAACTCACCGAGCGCGTCGTCGTCACGCTCGCGCTGGCGACCGAAGACGAAACCGGCGGCGATGGCGGCGGCGGCGGCAGTGGCGAAACCGTCCGCATCCCCGTCCCGCCGGGCCTGATCGGCCCCGGCACAATCGCAACAGTCCGGCACGCGCCCGAACCGCCCGTCGCACCTGACCGGCAGATCGAACGCTGGCGATTCTGGATTGGCGGCGAACTCATCCGCGAGTTCGACGCGCCCCCCTTCGATGGCCCCGTGACCCCATGAGCGACGTGGAAATTCCGGCGGAAGAAAACGGCGTCGCGGATGGCAACGCCCGTCTGAAAGCGAAGCTGCTGTACTGGTCGGGATGGCGGCTGTGCGCCATCTCCGAACACCTCGGCATCAGCAACAAAACACTATTCAGCTGGAAGAGCCGTTACAAATGGGACAAAAGCATGACCATCGAGCGCGTGGAAGGCGCGCTGGACGTGCGGCTGATGATGCTGATTGGCAAGGAAAACAAAGAAGCCAAAGACTACAAGGAAGTTGACTTGCTCATGCGGCAGCTCGAACGCGCCGCGCGGGTGCGGAAATACCTCAACGGCGGCAACGAAGCCGACCTGAACCCGAAGGTTGCAAATCGCAATAGCATGGTGAAGCGCAAGCCTGTTCGCAATGCCATCTCCGACGAACAGGCCGAAAAACTCATCGAGCAGTTCACCGCCGGACAGTTCGACTATCAACGCGCATGGCATGACGCGGCCTCGCGCTGCCGCATCCGCAACATACTGAAATCGCGCCAGATCGGCGCAACGATGCATTTCTCGCGCGAGGCCTTCATCGACGCCATCCAGACCGGGCGCAATCAAATCTTCTTGTCGGCATCGAAAGCCCAATCGCATGTTTTCCGCGAGTACATCATCAAGTTCGCCGCCGGGGCGGGCGTTGAACTAAGCGGCTCGCCGATCATCCTGCCGAACGGAGCCTCGCTCTATTTCCTGTCGAGCAACAGCCGCACGGCCCAGAGCTACCACGGAAACCTCTATTTCGACGAATACTTCTGGGTACAGAACTTTCCGGAACTGCGTAAAGTCGCCTCCGGAATGTCCATGCATAAAAAATGGCGTCAAACGTATTTCTCCACGCCATCCTCACTCCATCACCCGGCCCACGCATTCTGGAGCGGCGCGCTCTACAACCAGCGCAGGCCCCAATCCGAGCAGATAGCCTTCGACGTCTCGCACGGCGCGCTCGCCGCCGGCGCGGTCTGCGCGGACAAACAATGGCGCAACATCGTCACCGTCGAAGATGCCATCGCGGGCGGAAACGACCTCTTCGACATCGAGCAGCTACAGGCTGAATACAGCCCCGAAGAGTATGCCAACCTCCTGATGTGCCAGTTCGTCGACGACACGGCAAGCGTCTTCCCCATGGCGCTCGTCATGCGCGCCATGGTCGATTCCTGGGATGTCTGGCCCGATTTCCAGCCGCTGGCCATCCGCCCCTTCGGCGACCGCGAAGTCTGGATCGGCTACGACCCCTCATCGACCGGCGACAGCGCGGCCATGGTCATCGTTGCGCCGCCCGGCAAAACCGGCGGCAAATTCAGACTGCTGGAGCGCGAACAATTCCGGGGCATGGATTTCGAGATACAGGCGAACATGATCCGGAACGCCTGCCTCCGCTACAACGTCACGCACATCGCCATCGACTCGACCGGCATGGGGCAAGGCGTGCTGCAACTCGTCAGGAATTTTTTCCCGGCGGTAGAGGCCATTCACTACTCGGTCGAATCGAAGATCGGCCTGGTGCTCAAAGGCGTTGACGTCTTCAACAAAGGACGGATCGAGTTCGATGCGGGCTGGGTCGACCTGGCGCAATCGTTCATGGCAATCCGCAAGGGCATGACCGACTCCGGCAGACAAATGACATTCAAGGCCGACCGCAGCGCGGCGGTCTCGCACGCCGATCTGGCATGGGCCACGCTGCACGCCCTGCACCACGAGCCGCTCGATGCCACGCTCGATGGCCGCCGCGCCGCATTCATCGAGATTTCATGATGGCGGATGACATCGGCGGCATCGAGAGAATCAACGCGGCGCTCGACGGACTGATCGCGGCGCTGTCGCCAGCGGGCAGGCGCAAGATCGGTCTGCGGCTCGCGCAACTCGCCCGGCGCGCGAACCAGCGCCGCATCGCCGCCAACATCACCCCGGACGGCGCGGCATTCGCGCCAAGGCTGCGGCAGAAGGGCAAAAATCCCAAACGCGGCAAAATGTTCAAAAAGCTCCGCGCCGCCCGTCACTTGCGCATCATGAGCGGCGCGAGTGAAATCACGATAACGTTCAGGGGCCAGACCGGGCGAGTCGCGGCGGTGCATCACTTCGGGCTGCGGGACAAAGTTTTAAAAAACCTGCCCCACGAGGTCAAATATGCCGCCAGGCCCCTATTGGGATTCTCGCCCGGCGACATGGCGGCAATGGAGAATCTGCTCTACGAGCATGTGGCCAACGGCGTGACCTGATGTATGCGCTATGCGCTTACGGCCTCGTCCTCGATATAGGCGCTTATCGCGCGCCGGGTCAGCTCATTGAGCGTAAGGTTTTTCCGCGCGGCTTCCATGCAAGCCGCGAGATGCAGATCGTGGCCAAGCCGGACGTTGAAAGATCCCTTGCAGGGCAATTCTGGCGCGCGGCCTTCCTTGCCGCAATCCGCAAGATAGTCATCCACCGCTTCACGAAATGCCTGCTCAATCTCATGGACCGTCCGGCCTTCATATGTCACCAGGGCGCGGACAAACTGGAGTTTTCCGAACAGACAATCGTCCTCCGGGCTGGCCTCGATCGACCCGTAATACCCACGGTGATTTAACAACACATTCATGGTTTCATACCTCCCTCATTGAGATGTTCGAGCACAAGCCGCTTCACATACGCCTTGATTTCATTGCCCGGGTGCGGGCGATGCAGGCTGATGGGCGCGGCGGAATCGTGTGCGAACTTCACGCGCGAGCCGCTGCCCTCTAGCTGCCGGTATCCCAGTCCGGCCAAGAGCGTCACCAGATCGCCCCAGGTCATTGTCGACTTGGGGTTCCGGAGTTGGGCGAGTAGTTTTTCGTGCCTGCTCATGCAACTAACAATAGTTGCACATCAGATGCGTGTCAACAAAATGTTGTACTGCCACGCGCAGGGCGGCCACTGGGGGCGGCCCCTACGATGCGATGGAAATCTCGATGTGACGCCCGAGGCTGGCCAACGCCGCTTCAACTGTCTCGAACCGTGTTTTATGACCCGCACGAAATATTCTTTCAACATTAGGCGGCGCGATGTTCAAGCGCCGTGCAAGCTCGGCCTTCTTGATACCCTGTGCGAGCATTTCGTTATGCAGCAGAATCTTCGCCGCGAGCAAGGCTGGAATATCTACAGTGTGCTGTCCGGGCACCGGACGCGAGGGCGCGGGTACCGGGCGGCGGCAATCGAAATAAATTTCAATTGCTGACTCCAGCCCATCATAAGCCTCGCGTATAGCGTCAGCAACTGATTCGCCGACGCTATGCATTTCAGGGATATCGGGACATCCGGCCAACACTCCTGTTTCATCTATTTCGAGAGTAAGCGGGAACTTCATCACAGCCTCCTATTTGATGCCGAGGTCTTTCTTGATTGGCCTCGGCCAGCCCTGTTTTGATTTCTTTCGCGCCGTGGTCTGGGAATATCGTGGATTTTCCATTCAGCGTTACCCGAAAATGCGATCCATGGGCGGGCGTAAATACCGCGCCAAGGGATTTCAGGTAGCGCCGGAATTCGCTATATTTCACACTAAACTCCAAACCATTTATTTAATATTATCACAAAAGATAATATTCACAAGCGCTTTTGTGGCGAAGCGTGGAAATGTTGTACCGCCGCGCGCAACAACACAAACGCCGCGCGCGCGCGAAAAACCCGGCGATGATACGGCGATGAACGATCTATCACCCGACCAAAACCGCCGCCTGGAATCCGTCATCCGCTTTGGCACTATCGCCGAAGTCGACGTGTCGAATGCGCAATGCCGTGCGAACACTGGCGGCATACTCACGGACTGGTGCCCATGGCTGGAACGCCGCGCCGGCCAGGCCGTGCAAGACTGGAACCCGCCGAGCGCCGGCGAGCAATGCATCATCCTCTCGCCGTCGGGCGAAACGGGCGAAGCCGCCATCATCACCGGGCTGTTCCAGGATGCCGTACCCGCGCCGGAGAACAGCGCGGACGTAACCGCCCGGCACTGGCAGGACGGCGCGATACTGCGCTACGACCACGCCGCGCACGAACACCTGCTCGACGTGCCCGCCGGCGGCAAAATCGTGCTGCACATCGGCGCTACCACGCTGACGCTGACGGCGGACGGCGCAAGGCTCGACACCCCGGCGCTCACCGTCAACGCCCCGGCCAGCGTGTTCAACGGCAACGTCGCCATCAACGGCGGCCTGACGGTCAACGGCGGCGCAAGCGGCCCCGGCAACGCCACATTCAACGGATACATTCACACAACACTGGACGTCGTCGCCGGAACGGTCTCTTTGCAAAATCACGTACACACGGGCGTGCAGCCCGGCAACGGGCAGACCGGCGCGCCGGTAGCATAGGAGAACGGCGCCATGTGGCAGGGGATGAACGCGGACACGGGGCGGCGGCTAAGCGGCCTGGCGCACATCCGGCAGAGCATTCGCACAATTCTGACGACGCCCCCCGGCAGCAGGGTAATGCGCCGCGATTTCGGATCAAACATCCCGGCGCTGATCGATGCGCCGCTCAACGCGGCCACGCGCTTGCGCATCATGGCCGCGACAGCGGAAGCGCTGATCCGCTGGGAGCCGCGCATCCGGCTCTCGCGCGTGACGCTGAGCGCCAGCGGCCCGGCGCTGACCGTCGACATCTCTATCGTGCATCGGGGCGGCGCGGCGGAGGAATTAACGGTGACATTACGATGAGTCTAATGTGCCTGGGTGATTTCGTTTTCGAGCTGCATACCCTGCCCTATCAGAATCTTCAGCGCCAGCGCGCCTGGCGGCACCCGTCGAACGCGCGCGTGGGCTTGCGCCCGGCCCGCCAGTTCATTGGCCCGGACGATGAAACCATCACGCTCTCCGGCATGCTGCTGCCCGAACTGGCCGGCGATGCGCTCTCGCTCAACGAGATATGCGAAATGGCAGACGAAGGCGATGCCCATGTGCTCATCGATGGCATGGGCGAACTCTGGGGCCGCTATGTCATCGAGTCCGTCGATGAAACGCAGACGGTTTTTTTCGACGATGGCGCGCCGCGGCAGATCGATTTCACGCTGAAACTCGCGCGCGTCGACGATGGCGATTTTACCGGCGACGAGGATGAGGACGCGGACGCGGACGATTTCGCGGACGAGGACGAGGACGCCGCCGAGGCGCGGGAAGAAGCGCCATGAGCGCAATCTACCCGCAAGCGCTCTGGCGTCTGACGCTCGAAGAGCATGACCTGACCTATGCTTTGGAACCCCGGCTGATGCAATTGACCTTGACGGACAATCGCGGGCTGGATGCCGACGAACTCAACATCACGCTCTCGGACGCGGACGGGCGCATCGCAATTCCCGAACGCGGAGTACGGCTATACCTGGCCCTCGGCTGGGATGACACTGGATTGATCGACAAGGGCAGCTACACCGTCGACGAAATCGAGCACAGCGGCGCGCCGGATCAACTTACAATCCGCGCGCACTCGGCAGACCTGCGCGAAACGCTGCTGGTCAAGAAGGAACGTAGCTGGCATAACACGACAATCGGCGCCATCGTCAAGAAAATCGCCAAAGAAAATAAACTGACAGCATCCGTTTCGCCAGAACTTGCGCCGCTGGCGGTCAAACACATCGACCAGCAATCCGAGTCTGACGCAAACATACTCACGCGCCTGGGCGAGCAGTACGACGCCATGGCCGCCGTCAAGGACGGACAGCTGATTTTTTTTGCAATCGAACGCGGCATGACCATATCCGGCACGCCGCTGCCCGAGGTCAGCATTGTGCGCGGCGTGGGCGACAGCCACCGGTTTGCCGTCTCGGATCGGGTAGGCTGCCCCGGCGTGACGGCCTACTACTATGATAAGAAGGCGGGCAAAAAAGGATCGGTCACGATCCGCGAGGCCGACATCACGCCCGGAGACAAGAAAAAAAACGACAAGGTGGAAGCATCGGGCGGAAACGTCAAAGTGCTCAGGCATACGTATTCCAACGCGAAGCACGCGGCCCGCGCGGCGAAATCGGCATTGCAGAAAGCGCTCCGGGCGGCATCCACATTCAACATTACGCTCGCGCGCGGACGGCCCGACATCATCCCGGAACTGCCCGCGACGGTCGCGGGCTGGAAACCGGAAATCGACAGCGCCGCGTGGCGCATCGTGCGGGTGACACACAGTCTGTCGCCGTCCGGACTGACAAGCGATCTCGAACTCGAATTGCAGATCGGGGGCGATGCGGAGAGCGACGGCGGCGAACAGGAAAACGGCGATGACAAATAAAATCGAAGCGTTCACATTTGGCGATCCGGAACCGGTCATGTCCGGGCGCGGATTGATCGACTATCTTGAATGCATCAAATACAGCAAATGGTACGAGCCGCCGCTCTCGCTCGACGGCCTGGCGCGCGCCAGCCGCGCGTCCGTGCATCATTCGTCCGCGATGCTGGTCAAGCGCAATATTTTGTCATCATCGTTCGTGCCATCCAGAATTTTCCCCCGCTCGGCATTCGAGCGCTATGCGTGGGAATTTCTTGTTTTCGGCAATGCCTACATCGAGCGCCGCACAAACCGCCTGGGCGAGACCCTGTCGCTGGACGTGCCGCTGGCGAAATACGTGCGCCGGGGCATCGAACTCGACCGCTATTATTTCGTGCCGGCCTTCGAGCTGGAGCATGAATTCCCGCGCGGTTCGATATTCCATTTGATCGAGCCGGATTTGAATCAAGAGGTCTACGGCCTGCCGCAATATCTCGCGGCGCTGAACGCGGCATTCCTGAACGAGAGCGCGACGCTGTTCAGGCGGCGCTACTACAACAACGGCAGCCATGCCGGATTCATCCTCTACATGACGGACGCGGCCCACAACCAGGAAGATATCGACGGCTTGCGGCAAGCCTTGAAAGACAGCAAGGGGCCGGGCAACTTCCGGAACCTGTTCATGTATGCGCCGAACGGCAAGAAGGATGGCATCCAGTTGATCCCCGTCTCGGAAGTCTCGGCGAAGGATGATTTCCTCAACATCAAGAATACGACGCGCGATGATCAACTTGCCGCGCATCGCGTGCCGCCCCAGTTGATGGGCGTCTTGCCGTCAAACGTGGGCGGATTCGGCGACGTCGAGAAGGCCGCGGCGGTGTTCTGGGCCTATGAGATCGAGCCCTTGCAAGCCAGGCTGCGGGATGTGAACGCGTGGCTGGGCGAGGAACTTGTCAGGTTCGAGCGTCCGGAGATTTTTCCGCAACCGCAAGCCCGCCCGCCAGGGCTTTCGGCGCCAGGATAGTCGTTTTGGCCGCGCCCGCCGGAATGATATCCGGCAGGCAATCCGCCAGCTGGATCATTTTGCTGACGGCGGCAAAATGATACGGTTCGCCCCTCACATCAGCCGCGGTTCCGCCGGGCGCGAACGGTCTTCTCAAGCGCCAACTTCCAGAACGGCCTCCGGGTGCGCGGCGGCAATCCGCAGCAGGGTACGCGCGGCGCCCGACGGTTCGCGGCGCCCCTGTTCCCAGTCTTGCAAGGTGCGCACCGATACGCCCAGCAGACTGGCAAACGCCGACTGCGAAAATCCTGTGCGCTGCCGCGCCGTGGCGGCAAGGGCAACTCCGGAATTGGCCGCCGTTACCCGGGCGATCTTGCCCGCCTTCATTTGGCGCACGGATTCGAGCAGCTTTTGGCCAAGCTCCGTTCCCGTCATATGGTCTTTAGTCATTGTTAATTTCCTCTGCAATCGCCCGCAGGATGTGGGCGGGGATGCTGCCCCGCACAGCCTTGGCGTAAATGACCAGTAAAAAAATACGGCCTTCGGAAAGGCGGTTGAAGTAGATCACCCGCACGCCGCCACGCTTGCCCCTTCCCGCGCGCTTCCAGCGAAGCTTGCGGCAGCCGCCCGCGCCGCGTATCACATCTCCCGATTCTGGATGCTGTGCGAGCCAGGCGCAGAATTCACCGCGTTCGCCCTCTGTCCAGATTTCACGCGCGTCGTGAGTGAAAAGCTCGGTTTCGGCAATCGTGTACATGGCTTGTAATTATACGGCAATGCCGTATAACGTCAAGCGCGCACCGTGAAAAAAACCTGGCTTTTATTTTTTGGATTTTTTGCGGGACGTTTTCCCGGCGGCAGCGGGAGCGTAGCCATGCACGGCGGTCGGGTCGCAGATTTTTTTCGACCGGCTGATGCGGCCATCGTTGCAGCGGAACTTCGCGCCCTCGCAGCGGGCGATGCCGCCCGCGCCACGGTCGCAGGGCTGACGGCCATTGGCATGGGCCGGGGCGGCAATGAGCAGCGAGAGCAGGGCCAGCCAGAAAAACCTTTTCATGCTGCATCCTCGTCTATCGCTTGTTTCTCTGGCGTGGAACTCTTGGGGCTTTTCGGACGAGGCTGCCGCACGGCAAGCCAGAATAATGTCAGTACTACCGCGCTGAGCACGGCAACCATTGCCGCTGAGATCGCCATGATTTCCATGCTTCCGTCCGGCAGCGGCGTGGCGATTACGGTTATCTGGAATACGGCGAGCGCCGAGCCGGCCAGCGCGCGCAGATGGCGCGATAGCGGGCCGCGCCCGAACCGGCGCTGCCGGCGGGCAATCCACCACCACCAGAGTGGCCACGAGAGCAGGCCGAGTATGGTTATGACGATCCGCACATCGGAGAATTGGGACGATAGATTCATGTTATGTACGCTTCCTTGTATGGGTATGGCTTATGGGTAAGAGGCATCCTCGTCTACCGCTTGTTTCTCTGGCTGTTCATGTGAATTATTCGACGATCCTGCATTCTCCTGACATAGGGGTTTTCGCAATGTCGCCTTTCCCAATGCACAGCAGTGTCAGTTGCATGCCTTTTTTGATTTTGGCGAGTTGATCCGCCGCATCCCGGTCAAAGCTGAACTGCGGCGGCGCGAACCCTCCGCCCATCGAAACGTAGGGGGCGCCTGTAAAATCCGTGCTGATATCACTCACTTTTCCGGAAACTTTGAATTCTTTGTCTTTATATTTCTGATCCGCGGCAACCGTATTGGCATCGTAATCGCGGGCCAGTTGCACGGCGCTCACCACAGGCATCGCGGCGATCTCTTCGGCTCGGCTGGCAAGTTCCGCCGCTTTCTTTTCTGCGGCTTTTGCGATATCTGCTGCCTTTTGCTCCGGTGACTTTGCCGCGTCAAGGATAATGCCAAGCACGATTAGGCCAATAAAGACGATGCCTACCCATTTCAGTACTTTTTTCATGCTTCCTTCTCCCTCATGTCCGGTTCCTCCCACGAAGCGGCCGCGCCTCGGATCGAGCGGCGTCCGGCTTCCGGGGCGTTCCGGTAGTTGTCGAGCAGCGCGGCTTCCTCCGGGGCGAGCCGGGACATGTCACGCTGTCCTGTGATGATGTAGTGCACATCCATGCCCGCATTAGCCAGCCGATGGAGATGCGCCGCAGTAGGCGAGGTTACCCCCTTTTCCCATTGTGTATATGGCACACGCGTAATTCCCGCCAACACACTCGCTTGCTCTTGGTTGTAGCCAAGGCGCACACGTTCCTCCCGCAATCGCGCAGATAGTCCGTGCAATATTTCGTTTTCAGTACTTGACATATTTCGTTTTCAGTACTATCGTTGATGGTGTCTACTACAGTATCAAAGGTAACACCTATGGATATCCAGATAAAGACCATCTTGCGTGACATGGGGATCACCTTGACCGCTTTGGCCGATGAACTCGGCGTTAAGCAAAGCACTGTGTCAATGGTGGTGGCAGGCAAGGCGAAGTCCTACCCCATACAGCAAGCTATCGCCGAAAAGCTCGGCACAACCATCGCGGAACTCTGGCCCGGCCAGATACGCCTGCGCCGCAATCGCGCCGAAATTGATGCGGCGAGAGCCGCCAAACCCTGACTATCTTTATCCGAGGGGAACGACATGACTGAAATCGAAGAAATGCTTCTGACTCAAGCCCAAGCTGCCTATGAGCAATCCGTCAGAGGGGTGCTTGATTCGTCTAAAAACATAGAAATCATGCAAACAAACCTTAAATCTCTTATCAAGGCAGGTATTGAAAAGAAGTCAATATATGTCACTTATTCCAATAAATTTTGTGGCGGGGTTAATATCCACATGCATATACACGAAATTTTTAACGATGAACCTTTTATGCAAAAACTGATAGAGGCAAATCTTGATTTGAGTGTTTCGATTTTTATTTATTTTAT
>JAIRWW010000312.1 GCA_031268685.1 Azoarcus sp. | reverse complement strand
TCCCTGTCGTCGCAGCGCGACAAAGATCCCGTCACCATAGAATTGCAACTCGCCTCGCAGTTCGACACCGGCTACTACCGCGCGATCCGCCTCACCAGCCCCGAGGGCGGGGTGATCGTTGATTTTCATGCCGACCCACACGTCGAGGGCGTGCCAGACTGGTTCGTGAAACTGGCATCCATCGCGGAACATCCGGGCGTCGCCCACGTGCAGGATGGCTGGCATCAGTTCGGCACGCTCACTGTAGAAAGCCACACCGGTTACGTATACGCGGCGCTCTGGAACAACACCCGCCAATTATTGTCGTGGTTCTGCATCACCGCCGGCCTCGCCGGTATCCTGGGCAGTTTTCTGCTGGGACGGATCACCGTCCCCCTGCGCACGCTCGTCAGCCATGCCCAGGCAATTGGCGAGCGCCGCTTCATAACCACGCTGGAACCCCAAACCGCCGAACTTAAGGTAGTCGTGCGAGCCATGAATGCGCTCTCAGAACGTGTCCGGCAAATGCTCGCAGATGAAGCGCAACGGCTCGAAAATCTGCGCCGACAGGTTCAGGAAGATACTGTCACAGGGCTGCTCGAACGACGCCAGTTTCTCAATGCTTTCTCCGCCCGCCTGTCCGATCCGGACACTTCCGGGCAAGGAGCGCTACTCATTTTGCGCGTGCGCAACCTCAACGAACTCAACCGCGACCTTGGCCGGATCGGCACCGACAAATTGCTGCGCTCGCTGGCCGAGGCGCTCGGAAGCGACGCAGACCAGATCGGCGGACGCCTCAACGGCAGCGACCTCATTCTGCTCGCTCCCATCACCGAACTAGCGCCATGGGCTGCGTCCGTCGCCGAGCGCGTCCATGCCGCCGCCGAAAATCATGCGAACGGCGCCATCCTCGCCATGCCCATGGCCGCCGTGCCGTACTCCCGCGCCGACGCCCTGGCCGCCATCCTGGCCCGTCTCGACACTGCCTTGGCCGAAGCCGAACTGGAAGGCGACCGCGCCCTGAAGATCGAAGAACGCGGCGACCCGGTCCGGCCCGCACACACCCAGGAGCAATGGCGCGAAATACTGACGGCGGCGCTGGCCCAGAATGAACTTCGCCTCGGAACATGCCCGGTACGCACCATAACCGGCGAACTGATCCACAACGAAGCGCCGGTCGATCTGAGCACAGCCGACGGCATCATCAAATCTGGCGATTTCCTGCCATGGGCCGCCCGGCTCGGACTGATCGGACACCTGGATCAAGCCGTGGCCACCAGCGCGCTCGAACGCCTCCGGAACAGTGAAGCGCCAGTGGCGATCACTATTTCGGCACAGGCGATCCAGGACGGACGTTTCGTCGCCGGGCTGATCGCCATGCTGCGCAACGCGCCCAACGTGGTTCAACGCTTGTGGATGGAAATTCCCGAAGAAAGCGCGGTGCGCAACCCCGATGCCTTCCACACCTTCTGCCTGACGGTCAAGCCTTTCGACTGCAAACTCGGCATCAAGCACGCCGGCCCGCACTTTTCCGCCCTGGGCGACCTGCACGATCTCGGCCTTGATTACCTCAAGGTCGACACATCGCTTCTGCGCGACATCGACGACAACAAAGGCAACCAGGCTTTCGTTCGCAGCCTCGTCATGCTCGCCCATACCCTCGGCCTCATAGCCATCGCGGAGGGCACGGATCGCCCCGAGCAGCAAACGATTCTTTCCGATCTAGGCTTCGATGGCCTTGCAGGGCCAGCCGTGAGCTGAACTTCCCCAACGTCCGCCTGAGCAAATCGGCAGAGCAATCGCACGGAGCGCGTCCTAGCACAAAACGTTTGTCTGTTCTTTTCCCTCCCCAAAATGGGACGATTTAAGTGACAAATCGCACAAAAGCTCAATTTCGCCGCCGCAAACTGCGCCGTATCTTCCTTTGTCAGAGGAAAATGAAGTGACAAACATTCACGTGCCACAACACTGTTATTCATGCGCTCGCGCCGAGTAAATTAGTCGCACGTCACGCCAAGAGCGCAGTAGTGTGATGTATGTGAAGATGTGCAAAAAATTTCAATATATTTTTTGCAAATATTTGAATATCCGCCAACATGGCGGCTCTTTTTATGTAGGAGCAAGCAGTGGATTTCGAGCAAGCTCGTTTCAATATGGTCGAACAACAGATCCGCCCATGGGACGTAGCAGCCCCGGAAGTGCGCCGTCTACTGGCGACAGCGCGGCGTGAAAACTACGTCCCATCCCCTATACGCACGCTGGCCTTCGCCGATATCGAAGTCCCCTTGCCCTGCGGACAGGCGATGCTCAGACCAGCCATCGAAGGGCGCATCATGCAAACGCTCGGAACGAAGCGCGTCAGATCGACACTGGAAATCGGCACAGGCAGCGGTTACTTTGCCGCGCTACTGGCCTCATGTTCGAGAAAGGTATATACAGTAGAAATCGAACCGGAGCTGGCACAACTGGCGCGCGGCAACTTTGCTCGCAACGGCGTAGCCAACGTCATCGTGGAAGAAGGCGATGGCGCGCAAGGCTGGTTCGCGCAGGCACCATACGACGTGATCGTGGTTTCCGGCTGCCTGCCCGAACTTCCAGGGGCATTACTGGCGCAGCTCAAGCCCGGTGGTCGGCTGTTCGCCTTCGTCGGCGAGATGCCGGCCATGAAAGCACGTCTGATCGTGCGAGAAACCGAAAAACAGATTCAATGCCGCGATCTGTTCGAAACACAGGTGCCAATGCTGCGCCATGCACCCTATACAAACGAATTCCTCCTTTAAAGATACCCCACCATGAATTCCAATTTCTCCCGCCTGCCCAGGCGCATAACACTGGCTGCCGTTTTCATGCTGACGGCAAATACGGTAAATGCTGCCGATCTGCTCCAAATCTATCTCGACGCCCTCGCCAATGATGCCCGTTACGCTGCCGCACGCGCACAGTACGAAGCCGATCAAGAAAAAATCGTTCAGGGCCGCAGCAACCTGTTGCCGACAATCGCGGCAAGCGCAGGCGCGAACCGGAACGACGACGAAGCCAAGGATTTGCAAGGTAACAAGGCCGAAAAGCGCTACAACAGCGAAAGCTATGCACTGCAACTCACCGTCCCGCTTTTCCGGCCCAAGAACTGGCGTCAATACCAGGAAGGCGCGCTGCAAACAGAACTGGCCGAGAGCACT
>JAIRWW010000308.1 GCA_031268685.1 Azoarcus sp. | reverse complement strand
AGCCGCCCTTCGACATTGGAGACGAGGTGCATCACATGTGAATAACGTTCGACAATGAAACGTTCGGTAACTTTGACCGTGCCTGTGGCCGCCACGCGCCCGGCATCGTTGCGGCCCAGATCGAGCAATTGCAGATGTTCGGCGCGTTCTTTTTCGTCGGACAGGAGTTCTTCTTCCAGCGCCTTGTCCTCGGCGGCGGTCGCGCCGCGCCTGCGGGTGCCGGCAATGGGGCGCACAGTTACATCGCCATCCTGAAGTTGAACAAGGATTTCTGGCGAAGCGCCGACAACATGAAAATCGTCGAAATGAAAATAAAACAAATATGGCGAAGGATTGAGCGAGCGTATGGCGCGGTAGAGTGCAAGCGGATGTGCGGCAAAGGGTTTGCTCATGCGCTGGGAGAGGACAGTCTGCATGACATCGCCATCGACAATATATTGCTTGACCCGCCGCACGGCATCCTTGAACGCCTGCTCGCCGAAGCTCGATACCGCAGGAGCGCTGCTTGTGCGCGTTTCAACGGGAATCCGCACCGGATCGCGCAAGCTTGCAAGGAGTTCCGCCAAGCGCCGCTGCGCGCGCCGGAAAGCGCCCGGCACGTTGGGATCGGCATAGACGACCAGCGTGAGCTTGCCGGAGAGGTTATCGACAATGGCGAGTTCTTCAGAAAGCAGCAGCAGGATGTCGGGAGTGCCGATGGTATCGGGTTTTTCAGGCTCGCCGAGGCGCGGCTCGATATGACGCACGGTATCGTAACCGAAGCAACCGACGAGGCCGCCTGCGAATTTCGGCAGCCCCGCGCGCGGCGGCACCTTGATCCGGGCGATGAATTCAGCAACGAAGTCAAGTGGATCGGCATCGTCCCTGCGCTCTATCAAGCGGTTGCCCGTCAGCAACAGGGCCGTGCGGCCATGGACTTCGATACGTGTCGGCGAAGCGAGGCCGATAAAGGAATATCGCCCGAAACGTTCGCCGCCCTGTACAGATTCGAGCAGATAGGTGTAAGGCTCGTCGGCGAGTTTCAGATAAATGGACAGAGGGGTGTCGAGATCGGCAAAGGTTTCGAGCGTGACCGGAATGCGGTTGTAGCCCTCGGCGGCAAAGGCGTCGAACGTTTGTTCGGGCATGGAAAACTCCACAAAAGGAAAGCGGAAAACGGAAAACGGTATTCGGACGGTTGGGCGGCGCATGGAAGCGCCAGCGGAACAGGTTTTTACCGGCTCAAAGGCCAGCGCCAAGCCATCCACCAGCGAAACTGCATGGTGAAAAGGCATGCGGGAAACTCGTCGGAGTGCGTCACGATAGTTTTGCGGAGTCGATATGGCAAAGTGGGATAGTGTAACCTGAAAAATACCGGAGCTTGCCAAGCAATCGCAGAACAATCGCATGAACACAGCTTGTCGCTACACATCCATGCCGAACAAATGTGCGCGATAGAGATCGGATTTGCGCCGATGAGTCAGCGCAGCTTGATGCCAGCTTTGCGCGGGACGGGGTCGAAACGAATAAGATTGACCGTCATGTGCTTGAGCACGGCGAGATTGTGAGCGATATGCTTGGTGCGCGCCCGCATCTGATCATCGCCAAAGGCGACACCCATACTATCAAGGGAAGGATGTTTTTGAAGCACGGCTAAAATATAATGGTCAATATGGAAAATATAGGGCAACCGCCAAATCTGAGTACAAGATGTCGGATGCAGAGCATTTTAGACGGGCAAATCAAACAGTCTACGAAAGGATGCAAACAGACCCGGCATTCAGGCGTGAGATGAACACAAATATCCAGCTGTTGCCGCGCATGTCCAGCCAACCGCGCGGGATGGATTTCGTGGAACTGCACCGACAGGAATGACGTGGCATCATGGTGATCGCCTTGGTTCCTTAAAACTGGTGGACCGCCGCGATCACAAAAATTTTTCTAAAATATACCATCCTAATGGTGCTGGCGGCAGAAACAAGTGGGGTGATGGAACCAGCTATTGCAAATCTTGCCTATAAAGGAGGATGTAATGAAAGTGTTTCACGGGTTTAATGAGTTACTAAAGGCTTACCAAGCCCTTGGTGTGTCAGGAATACATACCAAATTAGAGTTCGTTAATAACTCTAGGGAAGATATTTCGAATGGTGTTTTTTATGTACCAGAAAATGAAGACGAAGACGAGGAGTGTGAAAACACTTTAGAAATGTGGCTTGAAACCCAAACTTTCAAAGGTGTTATTGTCAATAAATTAGAACATCATCCAGACGCATCTCGTGATGACCTACTGGAAGCCGTCATCTATTATCTTGAAAGAGATGATTTCTTGGATTAGCAAGCGTAACTCGTATCGCGTAGGGTAGGCACAGCCGTAATCCGCCGCATTCGGAGGACGAAAAACAACCTCCTTGCGCATCTCGCGCGCCCTTTCCGAACAACATCTTGATTTTCAGGAAAATGTTCCCCATGATGCCCACCATTCCGCCAATGTTTTAACCTAACTGTCATTGCACGAGTCGATACCACCCCGTATGATGAAACCTTCGCCAGCGACTCACTGATCTCCGTTAGAGGCACCAGGGGTGGTGCTTGGCCGAGGCAGAAGTTCAGGGCAATCGCATCTATTCTGCATAGCAGGATTTAAAATTACGTTAACTTTCATAACGTTGCGATTCCCCTGTTCACACGGGCATAAATTGTGTAGTTTTCTGTCTTTTTGGCACGCTCATGAAGACAAAAAACATCATGCCGCTCA
>JAIRWW010000234.1 GCA_031268685.1 Azoarcus sp. | reverse complement strand
CAGGCCGCCAGCCGCAAAAAACAACGGCAACCGCCCTGGTCTTTAAACCGGGGCGGTTGTTGTTGTTTGTTTGTTTTTGTCCAATCGGAAATGCCCTTCGACAAGCTCAGGGCGAACGGAATTGTTCAGGGTTTCCCTAACGGCGTCGCTCAGCGCACTCTTTAACGGTGTCTAACGGTGTTGCTCAGCGCAACTTCTTTCCGAGTGACGCTATTCAGCGCAACTAGAGCAACTTCGGTTCATCAGAGCAACTCTTTCTGTAAAAGATTGAGTATCCGCTGCGCCGTGGACGATTTATCCACGCCGCCATCGCCGTCCATGACTGTTATCGACGACTCATCGCCGCGCCCTTCGACCCGCAGGCGGTGTTCGCTGCCCTTATTCGCGTCATCACCACTACGCCAGAAAGCCAGTTTGGAAAAAAAGCCGCCTTTCGAGGAGTTATTGTCGACGTCCGGATCTATGTAGCGAACGTAATAAAGCCCCTTGGAGCGGTCGCTGTCTTCCACAGTGAAGTTGACGCGATCGAGCGCCAGACCGACCCGCCGCCAGGCGCGATCGAACGGTTCATTCAGTTGCAGGCGGGCTTCTCCGTCGATGGTCTGGACATGGGCGCGTTCTTGTTGCGCCGACGAAGCGGCGGCTGCACTGGCGCTGGCGGCCACGGCTTGAGCCTGCGCCTCGTCCGCCCCCAGGCGAACCATCAGGCGGCGCAGTATTTCGACTTCCAGTTCGGGATCGGCCGGGCGAGGCTGCCAGACCGTGGTGTCCTTGGCTTCGTTGGGGTAAATCTCCATCATGCCGCGATGGCTGACGTAGATTTCGACCACGCCGTTCTCCGCGCCCTGTTCGATGCGGGTGCGGAACTTGTCGCGTTCGGGGGTGGAATAAAGCCCGTCGATGACCTTGCCGAGCAGCTTGCGCAGACCGCCTTCCTGGATATTCGCGCGGTTCTCGCGCCAGTCGGTTTCGAGTACGCCGATTTCCGCATTGTCGATGTTCAGCACGAAGCCGAGTTCCAGCCAGAAGTCACGCAACTGCGGCCATATTGTTTCAGGCGTGCCGCGAACGACGAGCCAGCGTTGCGACCCGGCGCGCTCGATGCGCATGGAGTCTGCCTGCGCCAGGACGCCGGGCGTGCTGTTCGCCGGCTGTGCGGCGCGATCCGCGGTATAGCTTGAGTAGGTCGCCGTCGACCGCGGCGAGACATCCGGCACGGTATAACGTTCGTCGCTTCTGGGCGCGGTGAGATCGGGGGGAATTTCCAGCGTCGACGATGGTTTGGCGCTCTTGTAGTCGATGCGGCGGGATTCGAGTATTCCGGAATCGGACGAGCAGGCCGCCAGCGCGAGCGCCACCGCAGATATGGAAACGGAAGTGCGAAAGGTATGCGAAGAAGAAAAACGGTTCATGAGATTCCTGTTGGTTGGCAGACCTGGCCGGGTTTTCGGCCGGAAAATCTGGGTTGCTTATGCTTACTTGCCGGGGACGATGCCCGCTCTGTGCATGGCCGCGAGCACACGCTCATGGCAGGACGCCGATAGCGGCGTGAGCGGCAGGCGGATGCCCGCCTCGATCAGCCCAAGGCGCGCGACCGCCCATTTGACTGGAATGGGATTGGCTTCGCAGAACAAGTGCCGGTGCAGGCCGAGCAGATGGGCATTGATTTTGCGCGCGCGGCAGGCGTCTCCCGCTATGGCGGCCACGCACATTTCGTGCATGGCGCGCGGCGCGACGTTGGCCGTCACCGAAACCGTGCCATGCCCGCCAAGCAGCATGAATGCCGCCGCGGTCATGTCGTCGCCGCTATATAGAGCGAAGCCTTGCGGCGCGCGATCGATCAGGTCGCAGGCGCGGTCTATTTCGCCGGTTGCATCTTTGATGCCGACGATGTTGGGCACTTCGGCCAGGCGCAGGACGGTATCGTTGTCGAGATCGGCGACCGTGCGTCCGGGCACGTTGTAAAGGATGAGCGGCAAATCGACCGCCTCGGCAATGCTGCGGAAGTGGAGGTAAAGCCCTTCCTGGGTCGGCCGGTTGTAATAGGGCACTACCGACAGATGCGCGGCAGCGCCTGCCTCGCGCGCATAGCGCGCAAGCTCCACGCCTTCCGCCGTGCTGTTGCAGCCGGAACCGGCAATTACAGGTATGCGCCCGGCGGCATGTTCGACCGCGCAGCGGATCAGCTCGCGATGTTCATCGACGTCGACCGTGGGCGACTCGCCCGTGGTGCCGACTACGACTATGCCATCTGTGCCTTCTGCAATGTGCCAGTCGATCAGCGTGCGCAGGCGGGGAAAATCCAGGCTGCCATCACAAGCGTTCATCGGCGTGACGATGGCGGCAATCGATCCGGTAATCATGGTGGGGACTCTGCACGAAAAGGGCTAATTCTACCCGATGTACACATGAAAACCGCTTCTGGCTTCGTTTCGCCAAGGTAATCGTGCTTCTTGCGCGGCGTGGGAACAAGCGGCGGCTTCGGCCTGCCCGGCCCAAGCCGGGCTGTCGCCGCCGGCATGGCCGGATCACAATAAAAGAAGCCATGACCAATTTTCATCCATTCGCTCAAACCAGCCCTTGCCCTTGATTCCAAGAAAAAAGCCCTTCTACATACCCAGGACAAACGATATTGTTAAGGACTTGCTGAATCTAGCCGATTTCCGGTGTTTTATTTTTGCCAGTACTTGATCGGAATCGTCTCATTACGGTATGTATGCCCATACATTCGCAGACGATGCAGATTCACAAAAATATTCCGATAACAATATCTTATGAAAGCATTGAGTAATTGAGTCAATAATATTTCGGGCTTCATTTTCAGTATTGCGTAAATAAAGGAATTCGCGCAATTCATTTTCGGCCCATATGTACGCGGCGGTGCGTGACACGCAAATGGCTTGAAATGTTGCAATGCGCTACCTATACAGCACATAAAGTGTTCCAAATATCACTCCGGACATAAATCAGTTGGTCGATTGGCATGCTCGCGTGAGTTAGTAGCGTTGCATGGATAAGAAGCTGGTATAAGTTCCGAGAGCGACACATCGCATAATTATTTTGTGCGGCCATTTATAAAGCAGGAGTTTTGCATGCCCCGTCCGGAAAAAATCCGTCTCGGCGATTTACTCATCCAGGAAGGCTTACTAACCGCCGAACAACTCAAGTTCGCCTTAGATGAGCAAAAGCGCAGCGGACGCAAGCTGGGACGCATTTTCGTCGATAGCGGCTTTGTCACGGAAGACGGCATTTCAAACATACTGGCCCGCCAGTTGCGTATTCCCTATGTCGATCTGCGCCAGTTCAGCCACAAAGAAGCTCTGGTCAAGCTGTTGCCGGAGACGCTGGCACGCCGCTACCGGGCGCTGGTCCTGGACGAAAAAGACGACGGCACACTGCAAGTCGGCCTGACTGATCCTACCGACATGCGGGCCTATGATGAAATCGCCCGCGTCGTGCGGCGGAACATCGATCTCGCGGTCGTGAGCGAAAGCCAGCTCATGGCGACCATCGACCGGGTCTATCGCCGTACCGAGGAAATCGCCGGACTGGCCAAGGAACTCACCTCCGAGATGTCCGACGTTCCGGTGGAATTCGGCGAATTGCTCGGGCTGTCCGAAACGGCTGAAGATGCGCCCGTCGTCAAACTCCTGCACATGGTGTTCGACGAAGCCCTGCGTTCCCGCGCGTCCGACATCCACATCGAACCACAGGAAAACAGCCTGCGCATCCGCTTCCGCATAGACGGCGTGCTGCATGTGCAGACCGAAGCCGATGCCAAGATCGCTTCCGCCGTAGCCCTGCGCCTGAAGCTGATGAGCGGCCTCGACATCTCCGAAAGACGCCTGCCGCAAGACGGACGCTTTCACATCAAGGTGCGCAACAACTCCGTCGACATACGTATTTCCACTCTGCCCACGCAATACGGCGAATCCGTGGTCATGCGGCTGCTGACCCAGGACCACAGCCTGCTGTCGCTGGACAGCATGCAAATTCCGCAGCGCGTACTCGAACGTATTCGCGCTGCCCTGCACCGGCCCAGCGGCATGGTGCTCGTCACCGGCCCCACCGGCTCCGGCAAAACCACCACGCTTTATGCCGCGCTGAACGAACTCAACAGCCCCGAGAAAAAAATCATCACCGTCGAAGACCCGGTCGAATATCGCCTGCCCGGCCTCAACCAGGTTCAAGTGCATGAAAAAATAGACCTCAGCTTCAGCAAAGTGCTGCGCACCGTATTGCGGCAAGACCCGGACATCGTCCTCGTGGGCGAAATGCGCGACACGGAAACCGCCGAAATCGGCATGCGCGCCGCCATGACCGGACACCTTGTGCTCTCCACCCTGCACACCAACGACGCCATGACCACCCCCATCAGGCTCCTGGACATGGGCGTGCCGCGCTACATGGTCGCGCTCTCCATACACCTCGTGCTCGCCCAGCGGCTCGTGCGCACCATCTGCGAAAACTGCAAGGAGCAAATACAGCTGCAAGCTCACGAGCTTGCATGGCTGCGCTATGAACTGCGCGATCGCGTAGGTGCCCATGCCTACTATCGGGGCCGGGGCTGCGCGCACTGCAACAACACGGGCTTCCAGGGGAGAGCCGGCGTCTATGAATTCCTCGAAATGAACGATGAACTCGTAGAAGCCACCAATCAGGCCGATCCCGTCAGCTTCATGAATGCCGCCCGGCGGCAAATGGCGGGCGCGACCCTGCGCCGCGACGCCGTGCGCCTGGTGTTGGCTGGGCGCACCACGGTTAACGAAGCCATGCGCATCAGCAACCAGTCCGAGGAATAAGCCGTCATGCCCCAATTCAGTTACCAGGGACGAAACAGCGCGGGCGAAGCGGTCACAGGCGCACTGGAAGCCGATTCCGACTTCAGCGCCGCCAAGAAACTTATGGCGCAAGGCGTCACCCCGCTCGAAATCAAGCAGGGCGCGGCATCATCCACAAAGGGAAAGGCGGACGGTAGTGCAGGAAAATTGACGGGGCTATTCGAGGAAAAACCCCAGCATGAAGACGTCCTGCTCTTTTTCCGCCAAATTTATTCCCTGCTCAAAGCCGGCGTGCCCATCATGCGCGCCCTGAGCGGCTTGCAGGAATCCTACAAAAACAAGGGCATGAAAAACCTTTTGCGCGACCTGCGCGAAAGCCTGGATTCCGGGCGCGATTTTTCCACCTCCATGGCGCGTCATCCCAAGGTTTTCAACAACTTCGCCATCAACATGGTTCGCGTCGGCGAAATGACCGGGCGACTGGAAGAAATCTTCCTGCGCCTGTTCCACCACATGGAATTCGAGCGTTTCATCCGCGAGCAGGTGAAATCGGCCTTGCGCTACCCATGCTTCGTAATCATCGCCATGGCCATTGCCATCGTCGTCGTCAACATCTTCGTCATACCCGCCTTTTCCAAGGTATTCGACAGCTTCGACGCGGACTTGCCGGTCGTCACCCGCATGCTGCTGAATTTCTCCAACTTCACACGCGACAACTGGCATTACCTGCTGGCGGGGCTCATGATGCTCATCATGGGCTTCCGCACCTGGATAAAGACCACCAAGGGGCGCTACGACTGGGATCACCTCAAGCTAAAGATTCCCATCGCCGGAAAAATCATCACCAAAGCCACGCTTTCCCGCTTCGCCCGCAGCTTTGCGCTTGCCTCCAAAAGCGGCGTGCCCATCATTCAGGCGCTCTCGAACGTCGCCCAGACGGTGGATAACGCTTTTATCTCCGACAAAATCACGCGCATGCGCGATGGCGTCGAGCGCGGCGAAAGCGTTCTGCGCAACGCCATCGCCTCCGGGATTTTCACGCCCATGGTCATCCAGATGATCGCCGTGGGCGAAGAAGCCGGTTCACTGGACGACATGCTGCAAGATGTCGCAGACATGTACCAGCGCGAAGTCGAATATGAACTCAAGACGCTTTCGCAACAAATCGAACCCATTCTCATCGTCTTTCTTGGCGTGCTTGTCCTCATACTGGCTCTGGGCATCTTCCTGCCCATGTGGGATCTGGGCAGAGCGGCGAAAGGAGGCTGAAACCATGAGAACCCGCATTTCTCCCGCCCGAGGCCAGCACGGCCTGACCATGCTCGAATTCATGGTCTGCTGTATGACGATCATTTTCCTGACCATCGGCTATCTGCGCGCGACCCGCTATTACCAGGAAGAAATGGAAGAAATCGGCGTGCGCCTGACCATCTCGCGCATACAGGTCGGTATGGCCCTGGAGTGGGCCAAGCGGATCGACAACGATGAAAACCGGCAGGGCGTCAATGAACTGGTGGGCGCCAACCCCGTCCGCTGGCTCGAAGAGCCGCCCTACAACTATCTGGGCGAACTCCGTTCGCCCAAAATCGAAAGGCTGGAACCCGGAAAATGGTTTTTCGACCTGAACCGCAAGGAACTGGTCTATATCGTCGATAGCGGCAACAACCTGATGCTCAAAAACAGTTTTGACCGCATCAAGGCCCTGCGCTGGAGCGTGCGCCTCATCAAGCCGGAATCCGGGGAAGCCAAGAATGCGACGCCGGAATTCGGCGATCTGACGATTGTGCCGGTATATGAATACCGCTGGCTCTGACCAGCCCGGAGCTTCCACCGAGCAGCCCGGAGCTTCCACTGAGCAGCTCGAAGCTTCCACTGAGCAGCTCGAAGCTTCGGTATATAGAGGCTTCGAGCTTGCCCGAGCAAGCTAAAAGCTCGCCCGAGCAAGCTCGGAGCTGCCTCGGGCAAGCTTAATGCCTTGGGGAGTCGACGCTAAAAGCTGTTTCGACGCAGCAATTAACTGGCTCGTCCAAGCAAAATAACTGGGCCGTCCGAGCAAAAAGCCCGCCCGAGCAAGCCCGGAAGGCCGAATTCCATGGCGAGGATCAAGGCTTCCGGCTTCGTTGCTCCATGGGCCGGGCTTCGACAGGCTCAGCCCGAACGGTGATGGTTTTATATGGAATACCGTTCGCCCTGAGCCTGTCGAAGGGCGTTTTCCATGAAACCAGATCAATGTTTATACAGTTTACAAGCTTCTTGCAGAACCGGCTTTATCGTCACCATATTATGGCATTTCCCGTATTGAAATCTTCCATATCAAAATTTCTGTATTAAAATAAAAAGTATTTCGTAAATCATATACTGCAAACACGCATATATTTTTTAGTATGCACATTTCCCATATGCAGAAATAAATTTCTCATTCTTATTATTATAACGTGCGATTTTACGCATCCAGATTCAGTATAAGATTTACAGCGCCTCTGAATTTGATAGTATTAATTACGACAGGGTTTATCGAAAACCCTGAATGAAATTATGTTCTGACGCCCAGACCCATTAATGGGCGATATAACCCCTGTTGCGCCAGAAACATATTCATTCCCAACCTGACCGGCAAATACCGGCAGTATCAACCATGCTTGACTTAAAGGAGTCATAAAATGAAACGACAAGCGGGTTTTACCCTAATAGAACTGGTAGTGGTCATCGTCATTCTGGGCATATTGGCCGCCACGGCCATACCCAAATTCGTAGACCTGAGTACAGAAGCCGATGTAGCGGCTACAGAATCGACAGCAGGTTCTCTGTCTTCCGGGGCGGCGCTGAATTTCGGGGCTTGCGCACTGGGCGCCTTCATAATAAGCGCAAAGTGCAAGGCAGTAGAGCAGTGTTCTGATCTCAAAACCTTGGTTGACCCCGACCCCACAGCCAATGGCGTGTATACCCTCACGAATCCTACGACGCTGCCGACAACAAACGGCTCACAGTTCTCTTGCGCCCTGAAGAGCAAGAGGGGCACGGAAAGGGTGGCTACCGCCATATTCGTGAAGCCCACCGCCGCCACCAAGCCCTAATCCCTTCTCAAACCAACACATGAAGCCCCCGGTGGCTCGCCACGCAGGGGCTTCATAATTCGCCGGGCTTCCCGGCTGACTGTCCGATCCCGATCTTGCTGCGAAGCTCAGGCTTGCACCCAAACCGGCAGCAGCAGCGCCAGCGGTCCCGGATAATGACAAATTTTACTAACGCGCCGTAACAAGCAGGATAAATACGGACGTCGTGAGGGATGCAACACCGATACTTGCGATGCTTCCATAAGCTCGCCTTCAGGTGTACTGACGCACTGGCCCGGAAACGGGCGATACAGAACCAGTGACGCAGGAAGCGCCAGGGGCTGACCGGTAAATGCCGGCAGCCTCCGTATGCTTTTACTTGAAGGAGCAAAAAATGAAACAACAAGCGGGGTTTACCTTGATAGAACTGGTAGTGGTCATCGTCATCCTGGGCATACTGGCCGCCACAGCCGTACCCAAATTCATCGACCTGAGCGGAGATGCCGACGCAGCAGCAACGGAATCGACCGCAGGCTCACTGTCTTCCGCTGCGGCAATGAATTTCGGGGCTTGCGCGCTGAATGGTTTTAACGTAACCGCAAAATGCAAGGCAGCAGTGAAATGCTCCGACTTTGCGGTATTGGTTGATCCCAATCCTCTCACTGCTAGTCCTGCGAAATACACGTTTACAAACCCAAATGACACAGCAGATCCAACAAATAACGGCGAATCTTTTGTTTGCACCTTACAGAGCACGCACAGCGCTGGAAGTCAGGCATCTTTCACCGCAATATACACAAACGCCGCCACCCCATGAGGCTAATGATCATTCTCCACACCCATACATGAGGCTCCCGGCGGTCCTCCCCGCCGGGGTTTCATATTCGCCGGGTTTCCCGGCTTCGAGCGCCGCCCAGGCGGCGCGCCATCGTTTCTTCACTCAACTGACTTCCAAGGCCATTCATCAAACTCTTTGTCTTGCAGACCTCGGTTTTTTGTACGCCCATGAATAATCGAGGCCCGCCGTCGACGCCCTGAAAACAACAATTATAAGGAGGCAGCGATGCCCGCAAATTCTCATGTGCCAGACGGCAATGTCTACACAATGTCTTTCGCGGATGATATGCCTGCCTCTCCAGCAGCATCTTCCAGTTTCATTTCTCATCTCGTTTCTATTTTCCCGCGGACAAACCATGGAAAAACCCACTTCGCCACTGCCCTGCTCTGCGCAAGCCTTCTCTGCCCATCTTTTGCGTTCGCGGATCTCACAATCACCAAAGCCACGCTGAACAACCAAAGAAATGGCGTTGTGGTGGAACCAAGCCTGCTCATGAACCCTGGCACAAACTGGGCGGGCTATAGGCCCCTATTCCGCCTTACCGTAGTGGCCAAGGCCGATAAAGTTAATGGCGAATACAGGTTTTGGTATTACACCCGTCTAATATTCAAGAACCTTGACACGGGCAGCCAGCACATCAATTTTTGTACAAAATCCACACCCATGCAGGTTAATTACGACAGCACTCTGGAATCAAGAAATTTCAACCTTTTTGATCGCTTTAGCCCGGAAGATCGGAGAAATTTTGAATTGCTGGTTCCTGGCGAGTATCAGCTTATTATCGAGGCTTACAACCAGGCACGGCAATGCGATAGATGGTTGTGGAGTATCAGCCCGCGCACCACGGTCGATGGCATATTGAGAATACTGCCATTCCAGGCGATCTCTGCCGTCTCAATCAATGGCGGCAGCAAACTTGGCTTGCACCCGGGCGACAAGTTCGACCTGAATTTCACCGTAGAAAATAACCGCGCCTCGAATCAGGAAGCGGGGGGCAGCGCAAGCATAGGCCGGGTCGAATGGCTGATCGCTTCAAGCCGCCCCGCGTCAACAAACACCAACATCGCGGCGGGAATGAATTGCGCAACCCCCAACCCGGTCAGCGGCAATTTCAGCGGGCGGTATTCCTCGAAGTTACTGGACGTCATCAGCGTGCCGCAGGACGCCGACTTCGGCATATACAACCTTTATCTGCGGGTACACGACAGAAATTCGTCCGCCACTTGTTCGACGGACGGCGCGATTACGCCGCTTTACATAATGCACGGCGCCATCTCCGTAGAACCGGCAGTGAGATCCATCAAGATAAGCCCCGCTCTGCCGCAGCCGCAGCCTCCCATTGCTGTGGGCATGCACGACATCACCATGAACTGGGAAGTGAAGTTCTCAAATTCCGTCACAGGCGTGGATGCTAAGCATTTCCGTCTGGTTTCCACAGGTTTCGCCCTAGCTCCGGCCCTCACTTCCTTGAGCGGCTCGGGGAATCTTTATCACGTAACGACAGTTGTCCCGGCAGGCAGCATTACTCCGGACAAACAGGCCAGCCTGCGCCTGGACTTCATTGACGACGACTCGGTTCGTACAGTGCCGAGCGAGCGGCCCATAGGCGGACCTGGCATCGGCAATGGCAATTTCACCGGTGAAACCTATGCGCTGATGGGCACGATCTGCGGCGCGGCCAATACTATCTGGTGCGACGATTTCGAGCGGACGGTCCAGGGAGAATCCGGGCCGGGCGCGATTTCGAGATCGGGCATGGTCGGCAATGGATGGACGGTGGAGAGCGCCCATAGCGCCTGCACATCCCAGATGCCATCCAATAATGCTCAGCCCGACGCGGGCGGCTGTGCGGGGATCGACAGCGACATCAAGCCCTACCGCGAATATGGCGCCAGCCTGCGCGCCAACCGCGGGCGCAGCATGTTCAACCGCTGGCAACAGCATTCGGTGACGAGCAAGCAGATAGACCTCTCCGGATTGCCCGCCAATTCGGCGGTGGAACTCGCTTACTGGCTGCGCCGCGGCGACGACAGTTTTGCGAGCGTGCCACAGTCCAAGCATGCGCATATACATACGGAATATCTGGACAAGACCGGCACATGGCAGACCCTGGCCTATCACCGCAGCGCGACAAGCAGGGGGACGCCGGGCGAAATTCTGCGGCCTATATTCCAGTTGCCTGAAGATGCGCTTTGGCAAGGCTTCCGTTTGCGCTTCACACAGCCGGAAGGCAGGGGCTTCGGCGACAACTCCGATCCCAAACGGGTTAACGGCTACGATTATTGGTTCATCGACGATGTGTCGCTGCGCCGCGTCGATGCGCCGCGCTATGCAGGCGGCTTTTGCGATAATTTTGAAGCGCCGACGGCCAGCCTGAAACAGTGGTCGTTCAA
>JAIRWW010000252.1 GCA_031268685.1 Azoarcus sp. | reverse complement strand
AACCAATTCAACACCGCCCTGGCCTGCATGGGCAAGCGGCTCAAATCGGAAAGCGAAGATTGCGCGCCACATACGATGCCGTGCAGCAGTTGCGCATAGCCCTTTCCAGTCGAGGCGGCATGAACCAGCAAATCATGCCGCCCGATTCCTGTTGCATCGAACAGGAAATCCAGTTGCAATTCTTCGTTGACGCGAACCATCACACGCCAGAGAAAGCGGGGCAGGTTTTTCAGGAGCGAGGGCATGATGTCGACCCCTGAACCTTCATAATCTTTCCGAATGGCGGTTTTATAGTCGTTGCCGGTAGTGAGGAAAATATCCCATTCCGCCCGATTCAAATCGGATACGCAGCTTTTTCTCGCATTCTCCAGAATAAGATCCAATGCCAGCATTGCATTGTGTATATCCATGAAAGGGATGCGAATTTTATGGTAGAGCGGTAATAGTATATTGTCGGGGACGGCATATACGGTACCCTTTCCACGCCAAGTGGTTTCGAGCCATTCGACACCGTCTCCCTGTTCGAGCGCATGGAATTCCTCCGCGTTTTCGGAGATTGCTTTCTTCCACACCATCCTTGCGAAAGGACCGACCTGATCGTCGTGACCATAAACGCGGTCTATCCGGCTGGCGCGGAGCAAAAAGCCCGTCCGGTCGTACTCCGTCGCCCGCGCCTCACCGATGGAATACCCCGTCAGCGTGATCGCATGCCCGCCCCGCGCGCTGTAGCGGCCGTTCACGCATTCGACAAGACGGGTCAACAAGATGGGCGGAATCTTGCACTGGAAATACGCATATAGCGTGGCATTCAGCAAATGGCGCCTGTTGACGGCGTCCACGAATGGTTCGAGTCCGACACGACGGATGGCATAAGCCATTTGCGCATACGTCAGCCCGGCATTCGGGAACATGCGCGCACTGACGTCCGGGTTGTCCGGTATGATGTCCTCGGCCCATTTGGTGATTTCAAACGGTGCAGGAATCTTGTGCTGGAACAACCTGCCGGTGCCATGAAAACACGACCATAACGCGCTGGTGGCGCAAGCGGCGACGACGGTATCCTGTTCCTGGTAAGGCAGGCTCCGAACCGTCAGTTCAAGGCCATACAGATTGACGCAATACGTATGCAAGCCTGGGAAATGGCGGCGCTCGCCGTTCAGGTCATATGTTCTGAGGCAGGTACGGCCAATAATTGTTTGCGGTAGCGGCTTGACGACGATGAAGCCCAAGTACGATTCGCGCAGATCGGTATACCCGGGTTCAATGGAAGGCTCTTGCAGCAATCGTGTGAATTGTTTTCTGGTAAAAGATTTGCTGAAAAAATGCAGTCTTCTTGTATGACGGCCATAAAACCGGAAGCATCTATCGTAATACGCCGTATGATCTTCTAGATAATCACGGTCGATATATTCATATTCCACGATGAAGGTGGCTGCCTGCAATACCGTGAAATATTCTTCAAAATATGATGTATGTAGCTTCTCGCGTATATCTTCCCGGCTCGTCTGGCCGGAAGCATCGGCAAGGCAATCAATGAGATTGGTAATGCTGTATTCGGCAACCTTGAAGCTTTCCGCCAATCCATCCATCTTACAAAGTGATCGGCTGTCGTAGCTGTTCCCGTTTTATTTTTCGTTCACTGTCCAAAAGCGATGTCGAGCGTTCCACCGCCGCGACTGCTTCCTGGATGGCCGTGGTCATGTTCTCCGAGGCCCAATTCTTGATGAGGTGTGTAATGTCTGGCAGCGCTGGCAGATCATCCGGCTGCCCGAGAACTTCTTGATCTACAGCACCGACTCGTGGTGCACCGTGTGAGCAATATTCCATATTTTTCCCGGTTCCGCCAAGGCCGCGCGTTCCAACCGAAAACAAACCCGATTGGATTCTACAGCAGAACGCCGGTCTCCATGAAAGCATCCATCACAAACCCGCGCCGGAACGGCCACCCTCCGCGCGGAAAGAAAGAATGTAAGCCTTTTCAAAGACTATGACGCCATGGCGTCTGTGTCAACGTTTCATCCCACCGGCAGCGCCGTCTTGTCCACGACCCGCCGCAGCACGAAGCTCGTATGTACCCCCGACACGCCAGCGATGCGGGTGATGCGGTGCAGCAGCAATTCCTGGTAGGCATCCATGTCCGCGACCACGACTTTGAGTTGGTAATCGGCGGACTGGCCGGTTATCAGCAGGCATTCGAGCACGGCGTCGATCTGGGCGATTTCGGCCTCGAAGTGCGCGAAACACTCCGGAGTATGGCTGTCCATGGAAATATGGAGCAGCGCCGTCAGCGACAGGCCGAGACGGCGGGCATCGAGAAGCGCGCGATAGCCGGCGATGAACCCGGATGTCTCCAGCGCGCGCACGCGGCGCAGGCAGGCCGAGGGCGAAAGGCTCACGCGGTCGGCGAGATCCTGGTTGCTGATGCGCCCTTCCTGTTGCAGCAGATTGAGTATCTGGCGGTCGTAGCGGTCGAGTTCCATGCATGCTCCGCAGTAAATGGCAGATTATTCTGGCAAAGAGCATTTTAACGAAATAATCGTTCATGGCGCACCCAAATCGGCCCGGACATTGCAATCGCCTGCCGCGGCGAATGCGTAACATGGCATGCCATCTAGAGATATCGACGAATCGACAACGCCAGAGGAAGCCGCAACATGATGCTCTCCAACCCAGCCAGCAAATACCGCCCTTTTTCGCCCATCCGCCTCGCCAACCGGCAATGGCCGGATTGCGCCATAGACCACGCGCCGGTCTGGATGAGCACCGATCTGCGCGACGGCAATCAGGCATTGTTCGAGCCCATGGATGTGGAGCGCAAGATGCGCATGTTCCGCGCCCTGTGCGACATCGGCTTCAAGGAAATCGAAGTCGGTTTTCCCGCCGCCTCGCAGACCGAGTTCGATTTCGTGCGCCACCTCATCGAAGGCGGCCACATTCCGCCCGATGTCACGATCGAGGTGCTCACGCAGGCGCGCGACGAAATCATCGATCGCACACTGGAGGCGCTCAAGGGCGCGCACCGCGCCATCGTCCACGTCTACAACGCCACTTCGCCGACCTTCCGCGACATCGTGTTCGGCATGACGCAGCCTGAAATTGTCGCGCTCGCCTCCGCTGCGGTTTCCCGCATCCGCCAACTGGCCGAGGTCATGCCCGACACCGAAATCGTGCTCGAATACAGCCCGGAAACTTTCTCCGCCACCGAACTGGAGTTCGCGCGCGAGGTGTGCGATGTCGTCACCGCGGCATGGGGGGCCACGCCCGGCAACAAGGTCATCATCAACCTGCCCGCCACCGTCGAGCTTGCCACCCCCAACAACTATGCCGACCAGATTGAATGGATGCATCGCAATCTCGCCCGCCGGGACAGCATTGTCTTGTCGCTTCATCCCCACAACGACCGCGGCACGGGCGTCGCCGCAGCCGAACTGGGTCTCATGGCCGGGGCCGACCGCATCGAAGGCTGTTTGTTCGGCAACGGCGAGCGCACCGGCAACGTCGACCTCGTCACGCTCGCGCTCAACCTCTACACGCAGGGGGTGCCGCCGGGGCTGGACTTCTCGGACATCGACGCGGTAGCGCGCACCTTCGAGCAATGCACGGGCATGCCGATCCATCCCCGCCATCCCTATGCGGGCGATCTCGTATTCACCGCTTTTTCCGGTTCGCACCAGGACGCGATCAAGAAAGGCTTCGCCGCGCAGAAGCCCGACGCCCACTGGGCGCTGCCCTACCTGACCATCGACCCCGCCGACATCGGACGCAACTACGACTCTGTGATCCGGGTCAACAGCCAGTCGGGCAAGGGCGGCATCGCCTGGCTGCTGCAAACCCGCTACGGCATCTCCATGCCCCGCCGCCTGCAAGTGGAGTTTTCGCGCGAAGTGCAGCGCGAGACCGAGGCCAACGGCGAGATGAGCGCAGAGGCGATCTGGCAGCTCTTTTCCCGTGCCTATTTCGAGCCGCGGACGCCGGTGTACTACATCGAACATCATCTGCGCGAACAGGGCAGCCAGCAGGGCATCGAACTCACCGTCGACATCGACGGCCAGCGCCGCGT
>JAIRWW010000215.1 GCA_031268685.1 Azoarcus sp. | reverse complement strand
CTACAGGCGGATGATTGGCGGACGCCTGCGCTGGGGCTATTTGCCTGGCCGCTTCAGTCACGAAATATTCCGAACATCGAATTTCATATTATCAATTATTTGCCGGGACGCCTGCCCGGCAACGCACAACACAAAGACAGCCCTGAACAATTCCGCTCGCTCCGGGTCTGTAGAAGGGCATTCTTCGTGGAATCACGGGTAACGGCTGCTTAGACCTGAGCGGATGGAATCGTTCAGCGGTTCCCAAAGAACGCCACGCAGGACATTACGCGGATTCTACACGTCCCGGCATGCAATGCTGTAACGTGCTTGCGCGTCCGCGCATTTGTGAATAGCCGCAATATGTGATGTTGTAGTGCGCCATGCACTTGCGAATAGCCGTACCGCGGCGCAGAATATAGAAAATGTATTCAGAATAAAACAAGCTAAATCATCGTCGGGGAGAATCATGAATACCGTGCAACGCAGACGCTATTCGCGCATCAGATTTCGTGGCGAAGCTTCTCTCCAGGCCGGCAATTGCCAGCAGGCATGTGAAGTTCTCGACCTTTCCCTGCGCGGCGCGCTGGTCATCGCCGATTTTCCCGATCTTGCCGTCGGCATTCCCTGCCTGCTCGAACTGCGCCTCGGCAGCGAGACCTGTGTGCGCATGGATGGACACGTCGCGCATTGCCGTGGCACACAGGTCGGCATCGTTTGCGACGGAACCGATCTGGATAGCATCAGCCACCTGCGGCGGCTGCTGTCCCTCAATTTGGGCGATGCCTCTTTGCTGGAGCGGGAGTTCTCGGCAATGCTCGCGGCGCACATGTGATGTGAAATTCCGTCCGGCAGGCGCGGCGGGCGTCCGCCCCGACGGTTCAAACGCCACGCCGTTGCATGTGATGTCCGCACACGTTACATTAGCAAGCTTTCGTCACACTTGCCCGAAGCGCGCATGTCTCCTTCTCCACGCTCTCGCCACGACGCTCCGGCGCACGCGCTGATCGCCGATAACGGCGGACGCGCCACCCGTATCCGGATCGCTCTGGTGGATGTGCTGTTTGCTAGCGGACAGCCGCTCACCCACGACGAAATCGCCGCGGCGCTCGATGCCACGCAAGTCACGCATGACCGTGTGACCCTGTATCGCGCGCTCGCCTGGCTGGCCGGGCGGGGGCTGGTTCGCCGCATTCCGGGCGATGGCCGCGCCGGGCGCTTCGAGGCTGTGCGCGAAAACAGTCATCGCCATGCCCATTTCTACTGCGACCGTTGCGGCCGGGTGACTTGTCTCGAAAACCTCGCGCCAGCCGTCGCCGCCGCCCTGCCCAAAGGCTACCGGCTCGACCACGCGGAACTGGCGCTGCACGGCAATTGCGCCGCTTGCGGAGCCGAAGCGTCCGCCCATCCATGAACATCGCTCCGTCGCACGAATCCGATACTGGCGAAACCGGCAGACCGGTTCCACCGTCAAGTTTGCTCGGCTGCGGCATAGGCCCGCGCCTGGCCATTGCCGCGGCGGCGAGCGCCATGCTGTGGCTTGCCATCGCATGGGCGCTTGTCTGAAACCATTGTCTGAAACCAGCCTCATGCCCGGCACGTCTGCGATCCGCTTCGAGAACCTGACTATCGGCTACGAACGCCATCCCGCCATCCATCACATGAGCGCTGAAATTCCCGCCGGGGCGCTGGTCGCCGTGGCCGGCCCCAATGGCGCGGGCAAATCCACTCTGCTGAAAGGCATCGCCGGAGAACTTCGCCCTCTCGACGGCCATATCCACTTACCGGAACATGGACGCGCCGGACTTGCCTACATGCCGCAGCGCAATGATCTGGACAGCAGCTTCCCGATATCAGTGTTCGACATGGCATCCATGGGGCTGTGGCGTGAAATTGGCGCATTTGGCGGAATAGACCGCGCGCGGCGGCGGCGCGTATTCGATGCGCTCGATGCGGTGGGGCTGACCGGGTTCGCATCCAGAACCATCGGCTCGCTTTCGGGCGGACAACTGCAACGCGCACGTTTTGCGCGCTTGATCCTCCAGAACGCTCCCCTCATCCTCCTCGACGAACCTTTTGCCGCCATCGACGCGCGCACGGTCGACGATCTCATGCGCCTCATCCTGCGTTGGCACGCCGAAGGGCGCACCACTCTCGTCGTCGTACACGACTTCGGGCAAGTGCGCCGCCACTTTCCTACCTGCCTGCTGCTTGCGCGCGAACTGGTGGCATTCGGCCCCACCGCCGACGTCATGACCGAACCGCTGCTGGCCCGCGCGCAGCGCCTGTCAGAAGCCTTTGACGAACACGCGGACGAATGTCCGGTACCAGGGACGGCATGAGCCTTTACGACTTCATCATCGCTCCATTCGCCGACTTCGGTTTCATGCGCCGGGGATTGGCGGGAACACTCGCGCTGGCGCTGGGCGCAACACCCATGGGCACATTCCTGCTGTTGCGCAGGATGAGCCTGATGGGCGAAGCCATGAGCCACGCGATTCTTCCGGGCGCGGCGCTGGGCTATCTTGTCAGCGGCCTGTCGCTTGGCGCGATGACTGCTGGCGGTCTCGCCGCCGGGCTGACGGTGGTATTCGCCGCCGGCCTGGTGGCTCGCACATCCAACCTCAAGGAAGACGCCAGCCTTGCCGCCTTCTATCTCTTGTCACTCGCCGCAGGCGTGATGATCGTATCGCTTTCCGGGCGCAACCTCGATCTGTTGCGCGTCCTGTTCGGCTCGGTGCTCGCGCTCGACGATGCATCCCTGCTCCTGATCGCCGCCATCGCAACACTATCGCTTTTCGGCCTTGCCCTGCTGCTCAGGCCGCTGACGCTGGAATGCTTCGATCCCGCCTTTTTACGCGCAGTCAGCCGTACATCGCCGCTCGCGCACTACGGCTTTCTGTTGCTGACCGTGCTCAATCTGGTGAGCGGCTTTCACGCTCTCGGCACGCTGATGGCGGTCGGCATCATGATCCTGCCCGCAGCCTCGGCGCGACTCTGGACGCGCGGCCTGCCAGCCATGCTGGCGCTCGGATCGGGGCTGGCCTTCCTTGGCGGCGCGGCGGGTCTCTTGCTTTCCTTCCATGTCGACGTACCGGCGGGGCCTGCGATCATCCTGGTTTGCGGGTTCATCTACTTCGTTTCCCTCGCCGCCGCGCCGGGTGGCCTGCTTGCGTCTCGCCTGCCCGTGCATCGGCATCTGTCATCGTGAGACCGTCATCATGAATCTCTCGTCTACGCTCTGCATGCCGCGTTCGTCGCGGGCGCTTTTCGTGCTGTTCGGATGGCTTTTCGCCGCCGCCTGCGCTGCCGCCGAAATAGAAGTCGTCGCCAGTTTCAGCATACTCGGCGATCTGGTGCGCGAAGTCGGCGGCGAGCGGGTAGCAGTGCACGCACTGGTCGGCCCAGACCAGGACGCCCATGTCTACGAACCTCGTCCTTCCGATGCGCGCCGCACCGGAAGCGCCCGGCTGGTTGTGGCCAACGGCCTCGGCTTTGACGACTGGCTGCCGCGCCTGGCGCGTTCGGCAGGCTACAAAGGCGCGGTCGTCGTCGCCAGCGACGGCATACGGCCTCTGTCCATGAATGGCTCCGACGACCATAGCGGGCATGACAGTTCCGCCGGGCGCATAGACCCCCACGCCTGGCAGGATGTGGGCAACGTCCGGACTTACATCGACAACATAGCCGCTGCCCTCGCCGCAGCCGACCCAGACGGCGCGGACATTTACCGCGGCAACGCCGCGCGCTACCGCGCCGCGCTGGATGCGCTCGACGCAGGCATACGCGAGGCCATAGCCCGCCTGCCCAAAGAACGCCGGAAGGTTGTGAGTTCACACGATGCATTCGGCTATTTCGCCCGCGCCTACGGCGTGCGCTTTCTTGCCCCGGTGGGTGTGGCCGGGCACACCGAAGCAGGCGCCCGCAGCGTCGCCCGCCTCATAGCTCAGCTACAGCGCGAAAAAGCGCCAGCCGTCTTTCTCGAAAATGTCAGCGACCCCCGCCTGATCGAGCGCATCCGCAGCGAAAGCGGCGCGGTGGCGGGCGGCACGCTCTACTCTGATGCGCTCTCGTCCGCCAGCGGACCCGCGCCAACTTATCTCGCCATGATGCGGCACAACCTCGCCACGCTCATGGCTGCGCTCGAAAAACAATGAACGGCGGATATAAAGATAAAGACGGAAAACTGCTGTCGTTCGACGGCAAGGCCGTGCTGGATGTGCTGCCGGGCTGCTGGCTGCACGCGCGAACCACACAGCAGATGCTGACGCAGGTGAGGCAAAAGCGGTTTGCGGGCTGCCTGGGTACGGCAGCGGTGATGCCCCTTCATTGTTGTCGTCTATTGTTTCACGGTGTACTCAGTGCTATGCTGCGCGTTTTACAAAAGGGGCGACCGCCCTGGATGTATTGCCGGATCGAAACCAACAGGCTTTTTGCGGCTTGTTTTACCGTCGGCCTTGGTTTCAGGAGACGGATATCTCGGGGAGCAGCTTGGCGTTTTGAAATGCGCGCTCTTCGGGTTCCGTTTTTTCACGTAGTCAATGGGTGTGTCCGATCCCGGTCGCGCCTGAAGATGCCCTGTCGGATTCCCATGTGCCGGGCAGCCGGTTCAGGTCATGGGTTGGCGCTAGAGTGCGGTCTGGCCGCACTTTTTTCGTTTACGGCGGGTGTCGAGCAATTGTATTTTTGAAAGCCACACACATGCCGAACATCACTTTGCCCGATGGCTCAGTCCGCGATTTCGATCATCCGGTCACGGTAGGCGAGGTAGCGGCCGCGATAGGCGCGGGGCTGGCAAAGGCGGCGCTTGCCGGGAAAGTGGACGGGCGGTTGGTCGATCTGTCGCACCGCATCGAGGCGGACGCGGCGGTGGCGATAGTCACCGGCAAAAATACCGAAGGCGTCGATCTTCTCCGCCATTCTTGTGCCCACCTTCTGGCGCACGCAGTAAAAGAACTGTTTCCGGATGCGCAAGTAACGATAGGGCCGACGGTCGAGAACGGCTTTTATTACGACTTCTCCTATAAACGCCCTTTCACGCCTGAAGACCTCAAGACCATCGAGGCGCGCATGGGCGAAATCGCCCGCCGCGATTTGCCGGTGACGCGCGAAGTGTGGCCGCGTGAAAAGGCGGTCGCGTTCTTCAAAAGCATCGGCGAGCATTACAAGGCCGAGATCGTCGCCTCGATTCCGGCTGGCGAAGATGTCTCGCTCTACCGGCAGGGCGATTTCGTCGATTTATGCCGGGGGCCGCATCTGCCTTCGACCGGCAGGCTGAAGGTGTTCAAACTCACCAGGCTTGCCGGTGCGTACTGGCGCGGCAACTCGGACAACGAGATGCTCCAGCGCATCTACGGCACGGCGTGGGCCAGCAAGGAAGACCTCGACGCCTACCTGCACATGATCGAGGAAGCCGAAAAGCGCGACCACCGCAAGCTGGGCCGCCAACTCGATCTCTTCCACCTTCAGGACGAAGCGCCGGGCATGGTGTTCTGGCATCCGAAAGGGTGGACGCTGTGGCAACAGGTCGAACAATACCTGCGGCGCACGATCCAGCAGCATGGCTACCAGGAAGTGAAAACGCCGCAAATCGTCGACCGCGCGCTGTGGGAGCGTTCCGGGCACTGGGACATGTATTCGGAGCTGATATTCACGACCCAGTCCGAAAAGCGCGACTACGCGGTCAAGCCGATGAACTGCCCCTGCCATATCCAGATTTTCAACCAAGGCCTGAAAAGCTACCGTGACCTGCCATTTCGCATGGCCGAGTTCGGCTCATGCCATCGCAACGAGCCGTCGGGCGCGCTGCACGGCATCATGCGGGTGCGCAACTTCGTGCAGGACGATGCGCATATCTTCTGCACCGATGAGCAAATACAGTCGGAATCCGCCGGATTCATCCATCTGCTGCAAAAGGTTTACCGCGATTTCGGCTTCGAAAATATTTTGGTCAAGCTCTCGACGCGCCCGGACAGGCGGGTAGGCTCCGGCGGGCAGTGGGATGCCGCCGAAGCGGCACTGGCCGCCGCGCTCGATGCGCAGGGCCTTTCATACGAATTGCAAGCCGGCGAAGGCGCATTCTATGGGCCGAAGATCGAATTCTCGCTAAAAGACAGCCTGGGGCGGGTGTGGCAGTGTGGCACCTTGCAGCTGGATTTCAACCTGCCGCAACGCCTGGGCGCCGAATACGTCGCCGAAGACAATACGCGGAAAGTCCCGATTCTGCTGCATCGCGCCATCGTCGGATCGCTGGAACGCTTCATCGGCATACTGATCGAGCACTACGCAGGCGCACTGCCGCTGTGGCTCGCGCCAGTGCATGCGGTCGTGATGAATATCTCGGAAGGACAAGCGGATTATGCCGCCGATGTTGCGCAGCGACTGCGTGATGCGGGTTTTCGTGTAGAAACTGATTTGCGCAACGAAAAGATCAACTATAAAATCCGCGATCACAGCGTACACAAGCTGCCATACCAGATCGTCGTCGGCGACAGGGAAAAGGCTGCGGACAAGGTGGCTGTGCGCGTCCGGGGTGGCCAGGATCTTGGCCAACTATCCCTTGATTCATTGGTCGGGCGCTGGCTTCGCGAAATGGAAGCGAAGGCCGGCCCGGTCTGATATTGGCTTTTGTGGAGACTGAACCATCGCTCAGGAAAAAAAGCAGCGCGTCAACGGAGATATCAGCGCGCCGGAAGTTCGCCTCGTAGGCGAAGACGGAGAGCCGCTCGGGATCGTATCCTTGCGCGCGGCGCTCGAAGCGGCCGAAGGGGCCGGACTGGACTTGGTCGAAATCGCGCCAACGGCGCAGCCGCCTGTGTGCAAGGTAATGGACTTCGGCAAGTTTCGCTACCAGGAACAAAAGAAAGCCCACGAGGCGCGCCTGAAGCAGAAACAAGTACAGGTCAAGGAAGTAAAGCTGCGGCCTGGAACGGACGAGAACGACTACCAGATCAAGCTGCGCAACCTGCGCCGCTTTCTCGAAGAAGGCGACAAATGCAAAGTGACCTTGCGGTTCCGGGGTCGCGAGATGGCGCACCAGGAGTTTGGCCTGCGCCAGCTCGAACGGGTAAAGGCCGACCTGGAGGACCTTGGCCTGGTCGAGCAAATGCCCAAGATGGAAGGGCGTCAAATGATCATGATCGTCGCGCCGGCTCGCAAGAGCCGCTGAGCGGCGGCAAGGAAATGCCCCGAGAAGGGGCACAGCCGTTCCCCGCCTTGCTTGGAGGGGAGCGGAAAACAAGTGACGTCAGGTGTCAAACGCCTCTCGCGGGGCTACCTGGCGGCATTCTATAAACAGATGGAGTATTCGCAATGCCCAAGATGAAGACCAAGAGCGGCGCCAAGAAGCGATTCAAGGTGCGCGCCAGCGGCGGGATCAAGCGTTCCCACGCTTTCAAGCGCCACATCCTCACCAAGAAAACCACCAAGAGCAAGCGTCAGTTGCGCGGCACGACCGAGATTCATCCCGCCGACGAAAAACTGATCCGCGCCATGTTGCCTTTCGCCTGAGGAGATCGCCATGCCCAGAGTAAAACGTGGTGTCACCGCGCGTGCGCGTCACAAAAAAGTTCTAGATCAAGCCAAAGGCTATCGCGGCCGCCGCAAAAACGTATACCGCATTGCCAAAGAAGCGGTAATGAAGGCCGGGCAGTACGCCTACCGCGACCGCCGCCAACGCAAACGCCAGTTCCGCGCCCTGTGGATCGCCCGTATCAATGCCGCGGCGCGTGAATTGGGCCTGACGTACAGCACCTTCATGAACGGCCTCAAAAAAGCAGCCGTCGAAGTGGATCGCAAGGTGTTGGCCGATCTGGCCGTATTCGACAAACCGGCGTTTGCTGCGCTGGCCGAGCAGGCCCGCGCCCAGATCGCCGCGTAAACCGATGTATCGGAAAGCTTTGAATAACGCTGTCCGTCCTGAGCTTGTTGAAAGGCATCACCTGTGAAATCAATGATTTCAACAGGCTTAGCCCGAGCGGATGGGGTTTGCTCAGAGCTTTCCTCGCGGCTTCCAAAGAGTTCGCGGCTTGTAAAAAGGAGGCTCGGCCTCCTTTTTTCTTAATTCCGGAAAAGAGATATGGACAATCTCGATCAATTGGTCGGTGGAGCGCAAGCGGCATTTGCCGCAGCGGGAGACAGCGCGGCGCTGGAACAGGCGAAAGCGCGTTTCCTGGGCAAAAGCGGCCTCATTACCGAACAACTGAAGGCGCTCGGTAAACTTGCGCCCGACGAGAAGCGCGAGCGAGGCGCGGCGGTCAATCGCGCCAAGGCAGCCATCGAAGCCGCGCTCGAAGCGCGCCGCGACTGCCTGCGCGAAGCCGCTCTCGATGCCCAACTTGCCGCCGAACGGCTCGACGTGAGTCTGCCGGGGCGCGGCAGCATGCCCGGCGGCCTGCATCCGGTGAGCCGCACGCTCGAACGTATCGAGCGCCTGCTTCATTCCATCGGCTTCATCGTCGCCGACGGCCCCGAAATCGAAACCGACTGGCACAACTTCACCGCGCTCAATGTGCCGCCGAATCACCCCGCGCGCTCCATGCAGGACACCTTCTTCCTCGAAGGCCGGAATGATGTTTTGCTGCGCACGCATACAAGTCCGGTGCAAATCCGTGCCATGCTCGCGCACGCCGACCGCCATCGCGCCCTGGATGTCATGCCCGATTTGCGTATCATCGCGCCGGGGCGTGTCTACCGGGTCGATTCCGACGCCACCCACTCCCCGATGTTTCATCAAGTCGAAGGACTCTGGGTTGGCGAACATGTGAGCTTCGCCGATCTCAAAGGCGTGGTGGCCGATTTTTTGCGCAAATTCTTCGAGACCGAAGAATTGCAAGTCCGCTTCCGCCCCTCATTTTTTCCGTTTACCGAACCTTCGGCGGAAATCGACGTCGCTTTCATGAGCGGCGCGCTTGAAGGGCGCTGGCTGGAAGTCGCCGGTTGCGGCATGGTGCACCCCAATGTGCTACGTTGCGGCGGCATAGATTCCGAACGCTACACCGGCTTCGCCTTCGGTTTTGGCCCCGACCGCCTCACCATGCTGCGTTACGGCGTCAACGATCTGCGCCTGTTTTTCGAGGGCGATCTGCGTTTTTTAAGCCAATTCAGGTAAACGGTAGACGAACATGCAATTTTCCGAAAACTGGCTGCGTACCTTCGTCAACCCGCCGCTCGATTCCGCCGCGCTTGGCCACCTGCTGACCATGGCCGGGCTGGAAGTCGAAGAAACCCGCCCTGTCGCGCCGCCTTTCACCGGCGTCGTCGTCGCGCGGATCGTCGAAGCCGAAAAACACCCGAACGCGGATAAGCTCAAGCTGTGCAAAGTCGACGCAGGCACGGGCGAATACCTGCAAATAGTTTGCGGCGCGCCCAATGCCGCCGCTGGCATGAAAGTGCCGTGCGCGAAAGTCGGCGCGAAACTGCCTGGCGGCTTCGCCATCAAAGCCGCGAAACTGCGTGGCGTCGAATCCTTCGGCATGCTGTGTTCCGCGCGCGAACTGGGCTTGTCCGACGACCATGCCGGTCTGCTGGCCTTGCCCGAAGACGCCCCCATCGGCGCCGACATCCGCGCCTACCTCGATCTCGACGACAGCTGCTTTGAAATCAAACTCACGCCTAATCGCGCCGACTGCCTGAGCCTGACCGGCGTAGCGCGCGAAGTGGCGGCGCTCACCGGCGCGACCTTTACGCCCGCGCCGCTCACGTTGATTACTCCAGGCTCCGATGCCTGCCGCGCCATCGTGCTCGATGCGCCCAAAGCCTGCCCGCGCTACTGTGGCCGCGTCATCAGCGGCGTCGACGCCGGAGCGCAAACCCCCGGCTGGATGAAAGATCGCCTGAAACGCTCCGGCATCCGCGCCATAAATGCCCTGGTCGACATCACCAACTACGTAATGCTCGAATTGGGCCAGCCACTGCACGCCTTCGACAACGCGCGCCTTACCGGAGCCATCCACGTCCGCATGCCGCATCCTGGCGAAGAACTGCTGCTCCTGAACGAACAAACAATCAAACCCGCGCCCGACACACTGCTGATCGCCGACGAAGCGCGCGCGCTGGGGCTGGCCGGAATCATGGGCGGCGAAGAAAGCGGCGTTACCCTGAAGACGACGGAAGTCTTTCTGGAATCCGCCTTCTTTGCGCCGGAAGCCGTGGCCGGACGCGCGCGCGCCTATGGCTTTGCCTCCGATGCCTCGCACCGCTACGAGCGCGGCGTCGATTTCCAATTGCAACGCCCGGCCATAGAACGCGCCACCCAGCTCATACTCGAAATCTGCGGCGGCACGCCAGGCCCCGTAGAAGAAGCGCGCTCCGACGAAGACCTGCCGCAGCGCAGCGAAGTATGCCTGCGCCCCGCGCGGGCAAGGCAAGTGCTCGGCATCGACATCGACCTGGACACCATGCGAGACCTGCTGGAGCGTGATCACCTGCAAGTCCGCAACCTGACAGTAGAACTGCGCGTCACGCCGCCCGCCTTCCGCTTCGACATCGAAATCGAAGAAGACCTCATCGAAGAAATCGCCCGCCTGCATGGCTACGACAACATCCCCGCGCCCGTACCGCAAGCCGGGCTTAGCATGCTCGCCGCCACCGAATCGTCGCGCACGGAATGGGACGCCCGCCACTGTCTGGCCGGGCGCGGCTTCCAGGAAGTCCTGAACTTCGCCTTCATCGAAGAAGCCTGGGAGCGCGACTTCTGCGCCAACGACACCCCCATCCGGCTGGCCAACCCGATCGCCAGCCAAATGAGCGTCATGCGTTCCAGCCTGATACCGGGGCTGATCGCCAACCTTGCCAGCAACCGCAAGCGCCAGCAAAACCGCGTGCGGATATTTGAACTTGGCCGCTGCTTCACACGGCATGAAGATACCGAAGATGGAGAAAACGGCAGCGCCCCTGGCTTTGGCCAGCCGCGTCGGCTGGCGGCGCTGGCGGCGGGAACCGCCTTGCCCGAACAATGGGGAGACGCCGCGCGCCCGGTCGATTTTTATGACCTCAAGGGCGATCTGGAAGCCCTGTTCGCGCCGTGTGCGCTCACCTTCGAGCCGCTGACCGCGCCCGCCCTGCACCCGGGACGCGCGGCAGCAGTTTTACAGCATGGTCGCCGCATCGGCGTCATTGGCGAAATTCACCCGCGATGGGTGCAAGGCTACGAATTGGGCAATGCCCCCATAGTGTTCGAGATCGATCTCGACGCTGTGCTTGCCGCATCGCGTCCGGAAAGCGGTGAAATCTCGCGCATGCCCGCCGTGATGCGCGATCTCGCGCTGGTCGTACCGGCCGCGGTCAGCGCTGGACAGACGCTGAATGCCCTGCGTGAAGCCGCGCCGGAAATCGTGCGGGAAATTCACCTGTTCGACGTCTATCAAGGCCAGGGAATTGAACCAGAACACAAGAGTCTTGCATTCAGGATTTTCATGCAAGATACTCGACGCACCCTGGAAGACGCCGAAGTCGACGAAATCGTCTCCGGCCTGCTTCGCCACATCGAACGCGCCGTTGGCGGGCGCTTGCGCACTTAGTTAGAAAGGAAAAAACCATGACCTTGACCAAAGCCGAACTTGCCGGGCTGCTGTTTGAACAAGTCGGTCTGAACAAACGTGAAGCCATGGACATGGTGGAAGGCTTCTTTGAAGAAATCCGCACAGCCCTGGAACAAGGCGAAAGCGTCAAGCTCTCCGGCTTCGGCAATTTCACGCTGCGCGACAAGCCGCAGCGTCCGGGGCGCAACCCCAAGACTGGCGAAGAAATCCCGATTTCCGCCCGGCGCGTGGTGACATTCCATCCAAGCCAAAAACTGAAAGCCGCCGTGGAGGCGCCAGAGCATGCCGAACGAAGCGCCTGAATCCGTCCAGTCCGCAGAGTTACCACCGATT
>JAIRWW010000200.1 GCA_031268685.1 Azoarcus sp. | reverse complement strand
TCAAATGAGCCTTTCGTAACGTCCTAATTATGCTGAACGCATTTCCTGCCGCCATCGGCGGCAATCGCTTCGTTCGCACCTCCGCAACGGTATGGCGAAAGATTCACAGGCTCTGAGATATTGGCGAAAACGCCGGCGGCGACGAAAGGATTGGCATCGGCCCAAGCTTGGGCGTCTTCCAGCGAAGGCAAACTCGGCGACGATCAGGCCGCCAGTGAAACCCGCGGGGCCGGGGACCGGGCTGTCGACCGCCGGGAAAGGCTCGGTGAGAATCATCCGTCCCGCATCTTGCAAGGCCCGCAAGCGCTCGATGTGGGCGGGGCGGGTAGCTAGGCGTTTTCCCAGCGAACCCGGGATGTCTTCTGCGACGATGGCATATGGCGTCACTTTTTCTCTTCGACGTATTTTGCCAGCACCAGTCCCTGGAGCAGCGCGAACGCGAGCATCAGTCCGATGCCGCCGAAGAGCTTGAAATTGACCCAGGTCTCGGTCGACAGGTTGAGGGCGAAGGCGACCGCCAGGTTGGCGAAGCCCATGAAAACGAAAAAGCCGATCCACGAGAGGTTGAGACGCCGCCAGACGAAATCCGGCGCGCTGATCTGTTCTGCGAGCAGGCTGCGGATCAGGTTCTTGCGGAAAAAAAGGACGCTGCCACCCAGGCTGGCGGCGAAGGCCCAATACAGCACCGTCGGCTTCCATTTGATGAACGTCTCGTCGTGGAGCAACAAGGTCAAGCCGCCGGTGACGACGATAATTGCCAGGCTGATCCAGAGCATCTTGTCGACCTTGCGTCCGCGCGCAAGCAGCCACCCGATCTGCGCGAAAGTTGCAGCAATCGCGACACTGGTGGCAATGAAGATGCCGCCGAACTTGAAGGCGATAAAGAAGAGGACAACGGGAAAGATGTCGAAGAGGAGTTTCATCGTGGAACCACAAGGCTGGCCGGAAAAGCCGAAGAGAATGGCTGAACATTATGGCCGATCTTGCGCGGCGCTGTCATGTCCCACCGGTTTATAAGACAAGGAACCCAGCGACATCAGTCGGAAGGCGTTTGAGGAGGTCCGGCCAATGTTGGAAAGCGCGCACAAGCAGACGAAGCTGCGGAGGGTGAGTTTATATGGAGTGTAAAGAACAACGAACACGGCGGGGAAGAAAGAGAGGCTCAGGCGACCTTGGCCGCGTGCATCAGGTAATTGACGCCGACATCGCTGCAAAGGCGGTATTGCCGGTTCAACGGGTTGTAGCTCAGACCAGTCAGTTTGTCCGGATCGAGTCCGGCGCTTCTGGCCCAGTGCGAAAGCTCCGAGGGCTTGATGAAACGCGCGTAGTCGTGCGTCCCCTTGGGCAGCAACCCGAGAACGCGCTCGGCACCGATGATGGCGAGGAGATACGCTCCCGGATTACGGTTCAAGGTAGAGAAAAAGACGTGGCCGCCGGGTTTGACCAAAGCCGCGCAGGCCGCGACGGCGCTGGCCGGATCGGGAACGTGTTCCAGCATTTCCATGCACGTGACGACGTCGAAAGCGTCGGGCATTTGCCGAGCCAGTTCCTCGACGGACGCCAGCCGGTAGTCGACCGTCATGCCGCTTTCCAGAAGATGGAGCCTGGCTACACCGAGCGCCTTTTCGGAAAGGTCGATTCCGGTGACGCTGGCACCGCGCTGGGCCAAGCCTTCAGACAGGATGCCACCGCCGCAGCCGACATCCAGCGCCGTCTTGCCGGCGAGCTGGGTATGCCGTTCGATCCACGCCAAGCGCAAGGGATTGATTTCGTGGAGCGGCTTGAATTCGCTCTGCAAATCCCACCAGCGGTGGGCAAGCCGGCTGAATTTGTCGAGTTCCAGAGGGTCGGCGTTGTGCATGGCGTTCAGAAAAAAAAGCCCTGCCGGAGCAGGGCTTTCATCGTATCGAAGCTGATTATCTCCGGGTGCCGATGATTTCGATATCGACGCGGCGGTCAGGCTGCAGGCAGGTGATGACCTTTTGGCTCTTCGGACCCTTGCAGTCCTCCGGATTGGTTACCGGCTGGTTGCTGCCCTTGCCTTCGGTGTAGATACGGTTGGCCGGGATGCCCTTGCTCACCAGATAATCCTTGACGGCGGCGGCGCGACGCTCGGACAGTCTCTGATTGTACGCAGCCTTGCCCAGACGGTCGGCGTGGCCGACGGCGATGACAACTTCAAGAGCGAGTTGGTTGGATCTGGCGGCGATGTCGTCGAGTCTGGTCCGGCCTTCAGGACGCAGAACCGCTTTGTCGAAATCGAACAGCGCGTCAGCGGAGAGGGTTTCCTTGACGCCGACCGGAGCAGCAGCAGCCGCCGCCGGGACGGCAGCCTGAGCGATAGGCGCCGAGGCAGCCTTGGGTTCGCAGACCTCCTTCGGCAGCAGATCCTTGTCGCACGTGCAACCGGCCGGATCCTTCGCGGCGGCGGCAGGCGTCCAGAAGCTCGTGCGCCAGCAAAGGCCATACGGATCAACCACGACATCCCCACGCCCATCAATGGCGTAGACACGATCGACGGCCTGCGCTTGCGCCAACGAAGCGCACAAGCCAAGAGTTATGGCCAGCAAGGCCATCACAGAATGTTTCGCTGTTTTATTCATCTCGATTTACCTCGTTAGTGTTAATAGAGCTTGCGGATTTATCCAAGTAGCTTGCTGCGCCCCATTACTTGAAGACTGGAAGACAGTATCACAAACGGAGCCGATTCTGCCACAAAGTCGCCAGATTTTTCAACTCGATCGTATCGGGCGAAAGCAAATCCCCTTTGGCAACGCAAGTCTTTCCAGCTACCCATACGTCCGATACATGCTCACGTCCTGCCGAATAAACAAGCGGCGACAAAGGATCGTAGCATGGCGCCAGCAGCGCGTCATCCATCCTGATGGCGCAAAGATCCGCCGATTTGCCCGCCGCGATGCTGCCGATCTCTTTGTCCAGCCCGAGCGCGCGTGCGCCGTTCAGCGTCGCCATGCGCAGCGCTTCGTGGGCGCCGACGGCGTCGGCGCGCCCACTGGAACCCTTGGCGAGGAGCGCCGCCAGACGCATTTCCTGGAGGATGTCCAAGCGGTTGTTGCTCGCCGCGCCGTCCGTTCCCAGACCGACGTTGACGCCTCTCTCCGCCATCGCGGCGACCGGTGCGATCCCGCTGGCGAGCTTCAGGTTGGAGGCGGGACAATGCGCGACGGAACACCCATGCCGGGCCAGGAGCTGCATTTCATGATCCTCCAGATGAACGGCGTGGGCGCCGATCAATCCGGGGCCGAGCACGCCGAGGCGGCGCAGACGTTCGATCGGGCGCATCCC
>JAIRWW010000196.1 GCA_031268685.1 Azoarcus sp. | reverse complement strand
GATCTTTTCATCCGCACGGGAGGCGAGCAGCGGATCAGCAACTTCCTGCTTTGGCAACTGGCTTATTCCGAACTCTATTTCACCGACACCTTATGGCCGGATTTCGACGCGGAGACGCTTGATCGTGCTATCGCTTCGTATCGGGAACGCGAACGCCGCTTCGGCCGTACCAGTGAGCAACTGACCGCAGCGGGTAATGCGGGGCGTCATGCTTAAAACCAGGATCATCACAGCGGTTTTCCTGCTCGCGGGTCTTTTGTGCGCGCTTTTCTTTTTTCCGCCCATGGCATGGATTGCGTGCTGCGCGCTGATCTGTGCGGTAGCGGCTTGGGAGTGGGGCGGGCTGGCGGGCTGGAACGGAAGGGCGCGAACCGCTTATGCGGCGATATTGGGGATTGCGTGCTTCGCTCTCGGCTTTCCCATGGGCCTTGCCGAAAAATCTGCGTATGCCGCCTTGTGGCTGTCCGGTGCGCAGGGCGGCGCCGCGCGGGATGCTTTCATGGAAGTGTGGCTCCATGGCGCGCTGTCGTTTGAACTGCTTGCCGTGGCATTCTGGTTGCTGATCGTGCCGTTCTGGCTGAAGTACAAGTGGCCGTTGCGTGTCTGGAGCGCAGCAGCGACCGGTGTTCTCGTGCTGTTGCCGCCCACCTTTGTTTTCATGGTGCTGCGGCATTTCGACCCTGTGGCGGTGCTTGTGGCTGCGGCAACCGTCTGGGTGGCCGATACCGCGGCTTATTTTTCCGGACGGGCATTTGGCAAAAGAAAACTCGCGCCTAGCATCAGTCCGGGAAAAACATGGGCAGGCGCTGCCGGTGCGACGCTCGGCGTCATGCTGTACGGCAGCGCCATTTTCATTGCGGCGGCGCGTGGCGTTTCCGCCGGCATGCTCGTGCCGCTCGTATTGCTTCAGCCGCTTCTCATTGGGCTGAGCGCCTTGAGCATCGCCGGGGATCTTTTTGAATCGCTCCTTAAGCGCCAGGCCGGCGTGAAAGACAGCAGCAGCCTTTTGCCTGGGCATGGCGGCGTTCTCGACCGGATAGACAGTCTGACATCCACCCTGCCGATGGCCGGCTTGTTTCCATTGATACTTTGTTTTTATTGATCGATTGATGATTGATGATTGATGATTGATATAACCATGTCCGCATTTCCATTTCAGCATGTCGTTGTTTTGGGCGCGACGGGATCTATTGGCACGAGCGCGCTCGATGTCATTTCCCGCCATGCGGATCGTTATTCGGTCTTTGCCCTCACGGCGCATCAGGATGCCGCGCGCCTTGCCAGCCTGTGCCTGCGGCATTCTCCGCGCTACGCTGTGATGGCGGACAAGGCCGCGGCCGAGAAACTACGGCATCTGTTACGGGACACAGCTTGCCAGACCAAGGTGCTCGACGGCCCGCAAGCCCTGTGCGAGGTGGTGCGGGAGCCGGAAGTCCATACAGTGGTAGCGGCCATCGTGGGCGCGGCAGGGCTGGAACCTACGCTGGCCGCCGCGCGCGCGGGCAAGAAAGTGCTGCTCGCCAACAAGGAAGCCTTGGTGATGGCGGGGCGGCTGTTCATGGATACGGTGGAGTCGTCCAATGCCTGCCTGTTGCCTGTCGATAGCGAGCACAACGCGATTTTCCAGGCGCTGCCGGATAACTACTCCCGTGTACCGGCGGCGGCGGGCGTGCGTCGCATCCTGCTTACAGCTTCTGGCGGGCCGTTTCGCGCCATGCCACTGGCGGAACTGGAAACCGTCTCGCCAGAAGACGCCTGCGCTCACCCGGTGTGGGCGATGGGTCGCAAGATTTCGGTCGATTCCGCGACTATGATGAACAAGGGGCTAGAAGTAATCGAAGCCCATTGGCTGTTTGGCGTGCCAGCCAGCCAGATAGAGATCGTCATTCATCCGCAGAGCATTATTCATTCCATGGTTGATTATGCCGATGGGTCGGTCATCGCCCAACTTGGCAATCCAGACATGCGCATCCCGCTTGCCCATGCCCTGGCCTGGCCGGAACGGATCAGTTCCGGGGTGAGTGCGCTCGACTTTTTCAGCACCGCTGCTTTAAGCTTCGAGCGTCCGGATTTTGCGCGTTTTCCGTGTCTCGCCCTGGCCTACCGGGCGCTTGAAGCGGGCGGTTCCGCGCCTGCCACGCTCAACGCTGCCAATGAGGAAGCTGTGAAAGCTTTTCTTGATCGTCGCCTGGGGTTTCGTCGTATCGGCGAAGTCATCGATGCCACACTGGAGCAGGCCGCGCAGTGCGGCGCGGACAGCATCGAAGCTGTGCTGGAAGCCGATGCGCGCGCGCGCGAACTGGCCTGCATCGAAATCAATAAAAGGAGCGCCGCATGAGCTTCCTGATCGACTACGTCATTCCTTTTCTGCTAGCCCTCGGCTTGCTGATCTTTATCCACGAACTGGGGCATTACTGGGTCGCGCGCTGGTGTGGCGTCAAAGTCCTGCGATTTTCTATTGGGTTTGGCCGCCCGCTGTTCAAATGGCGTATGGGGGCGGACAGCACCGAGTGGGTGCTGGCGGCGTTTCCGCTGGGCGGCTACGTCAAGATGCTTGACGAAAACGAAGGCGAGGTGGAGGCGCACGAAGTGCAACGCGCTTTCAATCGCCAGCCGATAAGGCGGCGCTCTGCCATAGTCGCCGCCGGGCCGGTCTTCAATCTGTTGCTGGCGGTCGTTTTGTACTGGGGCCTTTTCGTGGCAGGCAGTAGCGAGTTGCGGCCATTCATCACGCCCACCGCCGCAGCCGATAGCGTGGCGCGAACCGCCGGCGTGCGCGAAGGCGACCTAGTGCTGGAGGTCGATGGCAATGAGGTCAAAAGTTGGCAGGATTTGCGTTGGGCCTTGCTGCGCCGCGCGATCGACCGTAACGAGGCGCGGCTGCTGGTTCGCACGGCGGAGGGGAGCGATGCTGTGCGGACGCTCGATCTGAGCGATTTTTCCATTGACGATGCGGGCAAGGAAGACCCAGTCGTTCTCATGGGCTTGCGCCCTTTGCCCTTCCCTCCGCGCATTGACGGCGTGGAAGATGGCGGCGCTGCGGCCAGAGCCGGTCTACGCAAGGGCGATGAAGTTGCTGCCATTGATGGCAAGCCAGTGGCGTCGAGCCGCGATGTTGTGGAAGCCGTGCGCGCCTCGCCCGGGCAGTCTCGGATATTCACCGTGCGCCGGGCAGGAGAAGAACAGAGTTTTACGCTCATCCCGGACGAAAAACGGCTCAATGACAGCGATGCGCCTATAGGCTTCATAGGCGCGAGCTTCGACGCCTCGGCAATGTTCGCCACGGTACGCTACGGCCCAATCGACGCGCTGGCTCGCGCGATACGCCTGACCTGGGAGACGAGCGTGCTGAGTCTCAAGTCCATCGGGCAGATGATTGCAGGCAACATTTCGCTGAAAAATGTTTCCGGACCGCTCACGATTGCCGATTTCGCCGGGAAATCCGCCCAAATGGGGCCAGCGCCCTTCATTCGCTTCCTGGCGCTCATAAGTATCAGCCTCGGAATACTTAATTTACTGCCGGTGCCAGTGCTCGACGGCGGCCATTTACTGTATTATGCGCTTGAATTTATCAAGGGCGGCGCGCTCTCCGAACGCGCCGTGGAAGTCAGCCAGAGGATCGGACTGACACTTCTTCTGATGCTTATGGCGTTTGCCCTTTTCAACGACATCAACCGTCTCGTTTCCTGAAAATCATCCATGAACCGAAAGTGTTTCACGGGGTTGATCGCGGCCCTTCTCGTCTCTGCTCCAGCTTGGGCTTTCAACCCCTTTGTGGTCAAGGACATCCGTGTCGAGGGCTTGCAGCGCACCGAGGCCGGGACGGTATTCAACTACCTGCCGGTCAAGGTGGGAGATGTCTTCGACGAAACACGGGCAAGCGAGGCGATCCGCGCCCTGTTCGAGACGGGATTCTTCCGCGATGTGCGCATCGAGACCGACAACGATGTACTGGTCGTGGTAGTCGATGAGCGTCCGGCGATTGCGAAAATCGACTTCGTCGGCATCAAGGATCTCGACACCGACGCACTCAGGAAAGGCTTGCGCGATGTCGATCTGGCCGAGTCCCGCGCTTTCGATCGTGCGCTTCTCGACCGCGCAGAGCAGGAGATCAAGCGCCAATATCTGGCGCGAGGCAAATACAGCGCCACAGTCACTACCACGGTGACGCCGCGCGAGCGCAACCGCGTTGACATCACGTTCAGCGTCGATGAAGGGGATGTTGCGCGCATCAAGCAGATCAAGGTTGTCGGCGCCAAGGTGTTCGATACCGACGATCTTGTCGACCTTTTCGAGCTTTCCACCTCGGGCCTGTTTACTTGGTACACCAAAAGCGACCAGTATTCCCGTCAAAAACTTGCCGCCGACCTGGAACGCCTGCGTTCGCATTACCTTGATCGCGGCTACCTCGACTTCGACATCGAATCCACCCAGGTTTCGATAACGCCGGACAAGAAGAACATTTACATTACGATCAACCTTACGGAAGGCGAGCGCTATACCGTTACCGGCGTGCGTTATGCAGGCGACCTCGTTCTGCCCGAATCCGAATACCTGAAACTGACCACTATTCATCCGGGTGAGATTTTTTCGCGCGAGCGCCTGACTGAAACCACCAAGGCCGTCACCGACCGTCTTGGCAACGATGGCTATGCCTTCGCCAACGTCAATGCCTCGCCGGAAGTCGACAAGGAAAAACGCGAAGTCGCTTTTACCATCTACGTCGATCCCGGGCGCAAGGTCTATGTTCGCCGCATCAATGTGGGTGGCAACACCAAGACCCGTGACGAGGTCATTCGCCGTGAAATGCGCCAGATGGAAAGCGCCTGGTACGATGCTTCGGCTATCAACCGTTCGCGTGAGCGCATCGACCGGTTGGGCTTCTTTGACGAGGTATCCGTCGAAACTCCGCCAGTATCGGGCACGACCGACCAGATCGACGTCAATTTCTCGGTCAAGGAACGGCGCACAGGCAACCTGATGCTTGGCATGGGCTATTCCACTTCCGAGAAGGCCGTGTTGCAGGCATCCATTTCCGAACGCAATCTTTTCGGCTCTGGCAATAACGCAACCCTGTCGTTCGATACCAGCAAGTCGGGCCGCACGGTCGCGCTTTCCTTTACCGACCCATACTTTTCCGTCGACGGCCTGAGCCTGGGTTGGGATGCTTATTACCGCACTTACGATCCGTCCAAGACGTTGTCGATATCCCCGTACAAAATGGTATCGGTCGGCACAGGTCTGCGCGTGGGCTACCCAATAGCCGAAGACGACAGCATCAGCTTTGGCTTGGCCGTCGACCGTACCAAGATTACGACTTACGAAGAGAGCACGGAGCAGTACAAACAGTTTTGCAAGGACTTCGATTGCAGCAATCCCTCCGGCATCGGCAACGTCAGCGTGAGCAGCCTGATGCTCAGCGCGGGCTGGGGACGAGACAGCCGCAACAGTTTCCTCTACCCGACTAGCGGTACTTATCAGCGCGTTTACGGTGAAGTTGCAACACGTCCTGGCGAACTTCGCTACGGTAAGCTGACTTATCAATTCCAGCACTGGATTCCGGTCGGCAGCATGCATGCACTGATGTTCAACACCGAATTCGGTTGGGCCAAGGGATATGGCGGCAAACCTCTGCCGTTTTACAAGAACTTTTATCTCGGCGGCATCGGTTCGGTGCGTGGCTATGAAGCGAGTTCGCTCGGACCGAGGGATGAAAACGATGATGCTGTCGGCGGTACGCGCAAATTCGTCGCCAATCTCGAATTCTTTTTCCCGATGCCTGGGTCGGGGCGTGACCGCTCGTTCCGGTTCTCGTCATTCGTCGATACCGGCTACGTTTGGGGCGAAGACCCGGCAACTCGCAAAAAGCAGAAGATAAAGGGCAGCGATTTGCGTTACAGTGCCGGCTTGGCGCTAACATGGAACGCACCAATCGGCCCGCTCAAATTCAGCCTTGGCTACCCGCTGAAAAAGAAGGATGGTGATCGGACCCGGCCCTTCGACTTCGTGATGGGCGCTACGTTCTGAATGAAAACCGCATTGATCTACAACGTCTTTTGGAGACACGTGTGAAAGTTCGTACCCTTTCCGTGCTTGCCCTGGCCTTGATGGGCTTTGCCCATACGGCATCTGCGGACACCAAGATCGGCTTTGTCAACTCCGAGCGGGTCATGCGCGACGCCGCTCCGGCGGTGCGCGCCCAGCAGCGCATCGAAAAGGAGTTCGCCAAGCGCGAGCAGGAGTTGCAGCGTATGGCCAAGGATCTGGAAGCTCTCCAGAAAGACTTGGATAATGAAAAACCCAAGTTTTCCGAAGCCGAACGCCGCAACAAGGAACGCGCCTTTGGTGACCTCAACCGCGATTTCCAGCGCAAGCAGCGCGAATTCCGTGAAGATCTGAACCAACGCCGCAATGAGGAGCTTGCCTCGGTGCTCGAAAAGGCCAACCAAGCCGTCAAACAGATCGCCGAGAGTGAAAAATACGACCTCATTCTCCAGGACACGGTTTACGCGAATCCGCGCATCGACATCACGGACAAGGTGGTCAAGGCTTTGTCCGACACCAAGTAAGGCCGTCGGCTGACGATGCCGCGAATCGATGAGCTGGTTGCCCGACTTGGGGGAGAATTGGTCGGCGATGGCAGCGTGCGCCTGCGCAGGGTGGCCACGCTCGAACGAGCAGGCGAGGGCGATCTGGCATTTCTTGCCAATCCGAAATACCTCGGGCAGCTGAAGGCCAGCTTGGCTGCTGCCTTCATCGTCGGCCCCGCGCAGCGTGATGCAATTACGGATCGTCCGTGCATCGTTGCCGATGACCCTTATCTTTATTTCGCGCGCGCCTCCCGGTTTTTCAATCCTGTACCGCCGATTGTGCCTGGCGTGCATCCGAGCGCATCTGTACGTTGTGCGGTACCGGCCACGACGGCTATAGAGGCCGGCGCCGTGGTGGAGGATGCTGCGGTAATCGGCGAAGATGTTTCAATTGGCGCCAATAGCTATGTCGGCCGTGGCGTACATATCGGTCGTGGCACGCGCTTGGCCCCGAATGTCACTATTTATGCCGATTGCGTTCTCGGCATGGACTGCATAGTCCATGCGGGCGCGGTGATCGGCGCCGACGGTTTCGGTTTTGCCAGGGAGCCGTCCGGCGCCTGGGTGAAAATCCCGCAAATTGGCAGAGTTGTGATTGGCGATGACGTCGAAATTGGCGCCAACACCTCGATCGACCGCGGCGTTCTGGATGACACCGTGATTGAAAATGGAGTCAAACTGGATAACCAGATACAAGTCGCACACAATGTCCATATTGGCGAACATACCGTAATGGCGGGCAGTTCCGGTATTGCGGGCAGCGCCAGGATAGGTGCGCGCTGCATGATTGGCGGTCAGGTTGGCATTGTCGGACATATTTCCATTGCCGACGACGTGGTAATCTCGGGCTGCACCCTGATATCCAAGTCGATCAGGAAACGGGGGGTCTATACAGGCGGCCTGCCGCAACAAACGCACGCCGAATGGGTAAAAAACTTTGCCCATCTCCGCCATCTGGATGCGCTTGCCAATAAAATACGCCTTCTCGAACAACGCCTGGAGCAGCAGGAAGAAGCAAAGGAAAATCCCAATCATCATGCTAATGAACATTGACGAAATTCGCCGTTATCTGCCGCACCGCTACCCATTTTTGCTGGTCGACCGGGTGCTCGAAATTCAGGACGGGCGTATTCTTGCCATCAAGAACGTCACCGTAAACGAACCGTTTTTCACTGGCCACTTTCCCCATCATCCGGTGATGCCGGGAGTACTCATCATCGAGGCCATGGCCCAGGTCGCCGCACTATTGTCGTGCAAAACCGAGGACGTCATACCTACAGAAGATTCCGTGGTTCTTTTCGCCGGCATCGACAACGCCCGTTTCAAGCGTCAGGTTGTGCCGGGAGACCAACTGCTGTTCGAGGTCAGACTCGTGCAAAGCAAGCGCGGCATCTACAAATACAAAGGTACTGCACGCGTCGACGACACTGTGGCCGTCGAAGCCGATCTGATGTGCGCGCTCAGGATCAAACCATGATTCACGCGACCGCCATCGTCCATCCCGGCGCGAAAATCGGCAGCGGCGTCGAGATCGGCGCGTATTCGGTTATCGGCGAACACGTCGAAATCGGCGACGGCAGCCATGTCGGGCCGCATGTCGTGATCGATGGCCGAACCCGTATCGGGCGTGACAACCGGATCTTTCCGTTCTGTTCGCTTGGCGGGATACCGCAGGACAAAAAATACGACGGCGAACCCACCCTGCTTGAGATCGGCGACCGCAACACGATTCGCGAATGTTGCACGTTCAGCATCGGCACGAGCCAGGATACCGGCGTGACTCGCATCGGCAGCGACAACTGGATCATGGCCTACGTGCATATCGCGCACGATTGCCTGGTCGGCGACCACACCATTTTCGCCAACAATGCCTCGCTTGCAGGCCACGTCCAAGTGGGCGACTGGGCAATTTTGAGCGGCTTCTCCGGCGCGCATCAGTTTGTGCGCGTCGGTGCGCACAGTTTTTGCGGCGCGTATGCTCTGCTTCTCCAGGACTTGCCGCCCTATGTCACAGCGGCCGGCAGCCCCGCTGCTCCGCACGGCATCAACAGCGAAGGATTGCGCCGCCGGGGTTTCACGCCAGAAGCGGTCAGTGCGATCAAAAAGGCTTACCGCGCCCTCTACCGCAACGGCCTTTCCCTTGTGGATGCACGCGAAAAAATCGACGCCCTTGCCGCCGAATACGCCGAAGTCAGGCCATTTGCCGACTTCATCGGGGTTCCGGGGCGCGGTCTGGTGCGCTGACATGACGCACGAGATTGCCATCGTAGCCGGGGAGGCTTCGGGCGATTCACTGGCCGCCCACCTGATTCGCGCACTGCGTGTCCACCTCCCCGATGCGCGCTTCTATGGCATCGGCGGCCCAAAAATGCAGGCCGAAGGCTTCGAGGCGCTCTGGCCTTCCGAACTACTCGCGGTCAATGGCTATACGGATGCATTGGGGCGCATCAACTCCCTGTCCGGTATCCGCCGCAAACTGCTGCGGGACATCCGGCGCGACCGGCCAGCCGCATTCATCGGCGTCGATGCCCCCGATTTCAACCTGTGGCTTGAGACGAAGATCAAAAAAGAGGGCATCCCGGCCATTCATTTCGTCAGCCCCTCGATCTGGGCCTGGCGTGGCAAACGGATCAAAACGATTGCGCGCGCGGTAACGCACATGCTGTGCCTGTTTCCGTTCGAGATGCCAATCTACGAACGCGCGGGCATTCCTGCGACCTATGTCGGCCATCCGTTCGCCGACGTCCTGCCCATGGAACCCAAGCGCCTTGCTGCGCGCGAGCGCCTGGAACTGTCGCCAGAAGCTACCGTGGTGGCGCTGCTGCCAGGCAGCCGCCAGTCCGAAGTCAGCAATCTGGCCGATTCCTTCATCGCCACGGCGGAAGCCCTCGCCAACCGCAGGCCGAACATGATTTTCCTGGTGCCGTTGGTGACGCGCGAGACGCGCGAGATTTTCACCGAGGCTTTGCAGCGCCGGGAATCCGCAGAAGAATTGCCGTTGCGGCTGCTTTTCGGCCATGCGGTCGATGCCATGACAGCCGCCGATGCAGTGCTGGTCGCCAGCGGCACGGCCTGCCTGGAAGCGGCGCTCCTCAAACGGCCCATGGTGATCTGCTACCGCATGGGGAAATGGCAATTTCGCCTGGTGAAACGCATGGCCTACCTGCCTTGGGTCGGCTTGCCCAACATCCTGCTGAACGAACTCGTCGTACCCGAATTGCTCCAGGACGATGCGACACCTGATGCGCTGGCCGATGCGCTGGAACGCTGGCTGGGCGACGCGGACGCCTGCGCGGCGCTGGCTGAACGCTTTACCGCCCTGCACATGGAATTGCGGCGGGGCACGGCGGAACGGGCGGCGGGCGTCATCTTGTCTTACATGCAGGATACGGCCCGCGAACCACAGGACGCGGCTGCGGAACCACAGGACGCGGTTGTGGAACCACAGGACGCGGCGGCTGCGGAATCGCAGGAAGCGTCTCCCGAGCCGCAAGAAGCCGCTTCCGTATCCGGGACATCCGGAAATGGAGATGACTGAAAAACGAATCTGCGGCGTTGACGAAGCCGGGCGCGGTCCCTTGTGCGGACCCGTGTTTGCTGCCGCGGTCATTCTCGATCCGGCGTATCCCATTGAAGGCTTGGCAGATTCCAAAAAACTCACTGCCCGTGCGCGCGAACGTCTGGCGGCTTTGATCCGGGAACACGCCTTGGCCTGGAGCATAGCCGAAGCCACTGTGGAAGAAATCGACCGTCTCAACATTCTGCATGCCAGCCTGCTGGCCATGCGGCGCGCCGTTGAAAGCTTGCGGATTGCGCCCGGCGAAGTGCTGGTCGATGGCAATCGCTGCCCGGAACTGCCTTTTCCCGTGCGCGCCATCGTCGGCGGCGATGCGTTGGAACCCGCGATTTCCGCCGCCTCCATACTCGCAAAAACAGCGCGCGACGCGCGCATGATCGAACTGGACCGCCTTCATCCCCAACTTGGACTGGCCCGCCATAAAGGCTATCCGACCGCCGCCCACCTCGCGGCTATTCAGCGCTATGGCATAACCGGCTTCTACCGCAAAAGCTTCGCCCCCGTGCGCCGCATCCTTGCCAATCCGCCGCTCTGGACAAATACAGATACGGCTTGAAAGAGCAGGAGAGGCAATGCGGTTTCACCATCTGGCGCTTTTCCTGCATCTGACCGGCGTTGCGATATGGGTGGGCGGGATGGTCTTCATCCGCGTTTGCCTGGTTTCCCCGGCGCTCACCGTCGCGCAGTGGGCGGAAGCACTGGAATATTTCTTTCCCCTGTCATGGATATCCATAGCGCTGACAGTCATCACGGGCGGCTTCATGCTGATCGCGGTCGGCTATGCGCATGCTCCGCCGGGCTGGATAATCATGGCTGTTCTCGGCTCGGTCATGATAGCGGTCTTCGCCTCGGTCTGGCTCGGCCCCTGGGCGGCATTGCGTGCGGCGCTGGCGAAAGACGGACTTGCGCAGGCACAAGCGCGCGAAGCTATGCGGCGCATCAACAAACGCCTGGACATCGTGCTAGTGTTCGCCGTCATGACATCCGTGGTTGCAACGCTCGGCCTGGCTTTGTGAAAACCGCGCGCTTTACCATTCTCGTCTCGCGCGACAACCCCCGCATCAAACGGCTGGCGGCGCTTGCTCGCAACGAGCGCGCGCGGCGCGAACACGGCCAGACTTTGCTTGACGGCGTTCACCTGCTCGACTGTGCGCTAGCCGCCAAAGTGCCATTACTGGAAATCTGCGTTTCGGAAAGCGGATGCAAGCGCCCGGAAATCGCCGCCCTGCTTGCCCGCCTGCCCTGTGATTCGACGCCGGTATGTGTGCCCGATGCGCTTTTCTCGCGTCTCAGCCCGGTCGATACACCGACTGGCATTCTCGCAAGCATTGCAGCGCCGCCTCCAGCTCCGCCGCAGGCGGGTCAGGCATCGCTTATCGTGCTCGACGCCGTCCAGGAACCAGGCAATCTCGGCGCTATCCTGCGCACCGCCGCCGCCGTGGGCATCGAGGCAGTCTGGCTTACACCGGGCTGCGCCCAGGCTTGGGCGCCGAAGACCCTGCGCGCCGGGATGGGAGCGCATTTCCGCCTGTGCATCAGCGAACGTGTCGATGCCTTGGCGAGCCTTGCCGGCTACGAAGGCAAAGTCGTGGCGACGGGCATGGGCCTTGCAGCCAGGAAACTTTTCGATATCGACCTGCGCGGCCCGCTGGCATGGATTTTCGGAGCCGAAGGGCAGGGCGTATCGCCCGCTTTGCTGGCGCGCGCAGATGAGATTGCTGCCATTCCGATGGCAGAAGGCATCGAATCGCTCAATGTCGGCGCGGCCGCCGCCGTGTG
>JAIRWW010000170.1 GCA_031268685.1 Azoarcus sp. | reverse complement strand
TCCCTGAACGATTGCACGGTAACGAGCGGCCCGAAGATTTCTTCATGTAAAAGCCGGGCATCCGCTGCGGGATGGGCAAGCAGCGTCGGCTCGAAAAAATAGCCGCCAGTCTCAAAGTGCAAAGGATGAATGTGGCCGCCGGTGACGATGTCCGCCCCGCCATCCAGGGCGTCCTGCACGAGTCCCTCCAGGCGCTTCAGCACGCCGGCATTGATGACGGGGCCGACCTGCGTTTGCGGATCGGCCCCGTCACCGACTTTCAGTGCGGCGATTTGCCCGGCGTAACTCGCTACAAAAGAGTCGAATAATTTTTCTTGAACGTAAATTCGATTTACGGCAACACAGACCTGCCCGGCGTTTCTGAATTTGGCTGCTACGGCTCCCGCAACGGCGGCATCCAATTCGGCATCATCGAAGACGATGAAAGGCGCATTGCCGCCCAATTCCAGCGTAACTTTCTGCACTTGCCCGGCAGCTTGCGCAAGCAGCAATTTACCCACCCTGGTCGAACCGGTAAAAGAAAGCTTTTTGACCGCCGGATGCGTGGTGAACACCCGCCCAATCTCAGTTGGACTGCCCAACGCCACATTGAATACGCCGGGCGGAAAGCCGGCGCGGCAGGCGAGTTCCGCCAGGGCAAGGGCAGAGAAAGGCGTGGATTCAGCTGGTTTCAGTACTACCGTGCATCCGGCCGCCAACGCGGGCGCGGCTTTGCGGGTAATCATGGAAGAAGGGAAATTCCATGGCGTAATCGCAGCGCACACCCCCACGGGTTCCCGGAACACCAGCAAGCGCCGATCTCCAGCAAAAGACGGAATGATTTCGCCATAAACACGCAGGGCTTCTTCAGCATACCATTTGACAAACGCCGCGCCGCCAGCGATTTCGCTTCTTGCTTCCGCCAGAGGCTTGCCTTCTTCCAGCGTCATGATCCGGGCAAGATCATCGGCGTGCTCGACAATGAGCGCCGCCCATTTTTCCAGTAACGCGGCGCGGCTACGGGCTGGCGTATCGCGCCACGCAGGGAAAGCCGCTTCGGCGGAGGCAACGGCGATTTCCGCTTGTTGGGCAGTGAGAGTTTCCGCTTCGCCAACAAACGCCCCGCTGGCAGGGTTATGGATTACCAGCGGCGCGGCATCGCCTGCTTGCCACTGACCATTGAAAAATGGGCGATGCCGCAGCAAATTCGCGTCCTGTAGATTCGGCATGAAACATCCTTTTGTGTGAAGCGCGGGACACGCTGAAACGGCCCAAGCATACGAATATCCATACTTATATGGGTTTCAATCCGCGCCCGTAACCGGGCGGCAAGGCTGCTGCGGGCTTACGCCCCTCCCGTGCCCGATTATCCCCTTGAAGGAGGAGGTTTCCAACCGGAGTTAGTTTTTAATGAAAAACGGTTCCAGCCAAGCTTGCATCAAGCATAGCGTCCATCGAGATATGGAAATCAGAAAACCATCTACTCCCAACAAATAGCAAGCACGGATAATGCGTTACCTTTCGTCCTGTATTGGCGTTTCCTCATGAGCGATCTGCAATTCGATTACATCATCGTCGGCGCGGGCAGCGCTGGCTGCGTGCTGGCCAACCGCCTGACGGCCTCCGGCCGATACCGGGTCGCATTGATCGAAGCGGGCGGCGCAGGAAGGCACCCCTTATTCCATATTCCCGTAGGCTATGTGTGGAACCGCGCCCACCCGCGCGGCAATTGGCTTTATTACACTGAAGCGGAAGCTTCCAGCGGCAATCGCAAAATCCTCTGGCCGCGCGGAAAGGTGCTGGGCGGCTCCTCGGCGATCAATGGCCTGCTCTATGTCCGCGGGCAGGCGCGCGATTACGACGAATGGCGCGATATGGGCAATCCAGGCTGGGGCTACGAAGATGTACTGCCCTATTTTCGCAAAGCGGAAGATCAGGCGCGCGGGCCGGACGCATGGCACGGCATCGACGGGCCGCTGGCGGTCACGGATTTATCCGACCGCCATCCGCTCGCCGATGCATTCCTGAAAGCCTCGGCGGAAGCGGGATTTCCGCTACGCAACGATTTCAACCAGGACGAACAGACGGGCGCCGGTTATTTTCAGCAGACCGTAAAGAACGGCATCCGCTGGAGCACGGCGAACGCTTATCTGAAACCGGCGCGCAAACGCTCGAACCTTGCCGTATTCACCCGCGCCCATGCGCTGAAACTCGCTTTCGACGGCCAGCGGGCGACGGGCGTCCTCATCCGCCATCGGGGAAAAGATGTGACGCTCACGGCGGCACGAGAGGTCATCGTCAGCGCAGGCGCGGTCGGCACACCCGCCTTTTTGCAGCATTCCGGCATTGGCGAGGCCGAACGGCTGCAAAAACTGGGCATTGCCATGCACACCCATCTGCCCGGCGTCGGACGCGACTTGCAGGATCACTATATGGTGAGCCTCACCTGGCGCGTGAAAGGCATCGAGACGTTCAACGAAAGCTCACGCGGCCTGAAGGCGGTGCGCGAGGCTTTGCGCTATGCCTTCCAGCGGCGCGGCCTACTCACCACAAGCGCCTCGCAAGTCAATGCTTTTCTGCCCACGGCGAAGAATCCGAAACATCCCGACATCCAGTTCCACGTCATCATGGGTACCTTCAATTTCGAGACGGGCGCGATAGACCGTGCGCCGGGCATGACTTGCGGTGTCTGCCAGTTGCGTCCGGAGAGCCGGGGCGAAATTTTCATCGACAGCGCCGATCCGTTCGCCCATCCCAGGATTCGCCCCAATTACCTTACCGCGCCGAACGATGCCGCCGCGTTGCTCGAAGGTCTGCGCCTTGCCCGCAAGGCCGCCGCGCAACCGTCGCTCGCCCGCTGCCTCACCGAAGAAATCCTGCCAGGCGCAAAAACGGAAGATGACGACACGCTGCTCGCCTTCGCCCGCAACACAGGAAAAACGCTTTATCACCCGGTGAGCACTTGCAAAATGGGCACAGGCGCAGACGCCGTGGTGGATAGTCAACTGCGCGTGCATGGCGTTCCCGGCCTGCGGGTGGCCGACGCTTCCATCATGCCATCGCTGATTTCAGGCAACACAAATGCGCCAACCATCATGATCGCCGAAAAAGCGGCGGCGCTGATCCTGGAACGGTAAAGCCAAAGTGATATATAAATATGCAGTAAACATTAAACCTGCCCAGATAAGGCTCGTAACGCCAGCGCAAGCAAGCGCTTATCCACGCAGCACGAAAAAAATACACATAACTCCTCATGTTTGCATATACAATACACAGGCTGGACTTCGGAACAACTGATTGGAGATTACCATGGCATTTCCTTATTTTTTGCCTGTCGGCCCCTTTTTCAGCCCGCTACCATATGTAGCGCCAGTCTATGTCCCCTATGGCGGCTGGGCGCTCCCATACGTCCCTATCGTCGTCAAACCGCTATTTGTCGCACCGGCGGTGATTACCGGCACCAATAACCCGGACACCCTGAATGGCAGCAGCTCCCCGGATGTCATAGACGGCAAAATAGGCGACGATGTCCTGAATGGAAACGGGGGAAATGACATTCTGTATGGCGGCTTGGGCGATGACACCCTGAATGGCGGCGCGGGCCACGACGACCTGTATGGCGGCTCGGGCAACGATATCTTGAATGGCGGCTCGGGCAGCGACCTTCTGGATGGCGGCTTGGGCGATGACACCCTGTATGGCGGCTCGGGCAACGACATCCTGTATGGCGGTCTGGGAAACGATACCTATGTATTCGATCTCGGCAGCGGCCACGATGAAATCGCCGACATCATGGGCGATCTGGACATAATCGAATTCGGCGACGGAATCGCGCCAGGAGACATAGCGGTCGACCAGTTCCGCAACACCACCACCCTGAGCTTCAACGATGGCAATGACACCATTGCCTTCAATACCGACGGCATCGAAGAAATCCATTTCGCCGACGGTACAGTATGGACGCCAGACGACATCGCAGCTATGGTCTGAAAACACGAACCGCAACGAAACGGACAGCCCTCCCAGATGAGGGCTGTTTGTCGACTATTGCCCGAGAAAACCTCGGTTATTTACTGCCCTGCCGAATGGTCTTCTTGCCAGCGCCGGACGAGCTTCATATAATCGTCCGTTTTCCGTAAACCTATTCTCAGGATATCCCCGATGGTCGTTATTCGTCTTGCACGCGGCGGTGCCAAAAAGCGCCCTTTTTACAACATCGTAGCCGCCGATTCACGCAATCGGCGCGACGGGCGCTTCATTGAGCGCGTCGGTTTCTACAACCCGCTTGCCTCGGGCGCAGCGCAATCGCTTTCCATCAACAGCGAGCGCCTCGCCTATTGGGAACAGAACGGTGCCCGCCTGTCTCCGACAGTCGCCCGGCTGGTAAAGCAAAACGCCAAGGCCGGACAACAGGCAGTTGCCTGAACCTGACATGATCGTGCTGGGGCGTATCGTCGCCCCTTTCGGCGTCAAGGGTTGGCTCAGCATCCAGACATTCGGCGACGATCCGCTGTCGTGGCAGAAAATGCCGCACTGGTGGATCGCCCCGACGGATGATGTTTCCACCGGCAATTGGACTCAGCACGCCTTGCTCGGCTGCCAGGAGCACGGCAAAGGCTTGATCGCCAGTCTTGAAGGCATAGTCGACCGCGATGCGGCCCAGGCAATCGCCAGCTGGTACGTCGCCGCGCCGCGCGAAGCCTTGCCCGGCACGGGAGATGGCGAATATTACTGGGGCGACCTCGTGGGCATGACGGTGCTGGACGAAGCAGGCGAAACGCTTGGCGAAGTCGCTGGACTCATTTCCACCGGAGCGCACGACGTGCTCCAGGTGCGCGACGGCGACACGGAACGTCTGATCCCATTCGTGGCGGCCTATGTGGGTGACGTAAACCTCGCCGGACAGACGATACATGTGGCGTGGCAAAAGGACTGGTGAAGGACCATGCAAGAAGACGGGACGATGCCCGGCGGCGCGCGCCGCTACGACGTCATCACCCTCTTCCCTGGAATGTTCGCCGCACTCACTGGCAGCGGAATCACGCGGCGGGCGCTGGAGCGCGATTTGTACCGGATCGCCTTCCACAATCCCCGCGATTTTGCCAGCGACGCACATCGCACGGTCGATGACCGCCCCTATGGAGGCGGTCCCGGCATGGTGATGCTGGCCGAGCCGCTGGCGCAAAGCATTGCCCGCGCCCGCGCACAGCAAGAAGAAACACTGGGCGCGGTTGGGCCGCTCATTTACCTGTCGCCGCAAGGCACACCGCTTGCACATGACAAGGTAATGAAACTGACGCGCAAGCCGAGCCTGATCCTGCTTTGCGGGCGTTACGAAGGTATCGACCAACGTCTGCTGGATCGTGAAGTCGACGAAGAAATCTCGCTCGGCGACTTCGTACTGTCTGGCGGCGAACTGGCGGCGATGGCGCTCATCGACGCCATGGTGCGCCAGTTGCCGGGCGCATTGAACGATGCCGGATCGGCGGAAGAAGATTCTTTCGCCACCGGCATGCTGGACTGCCCGCACTATACGCGGCCAGAAACATACAATGACGAACAGGTACCGGAAGTGCTGCTCTCCGGCAACCATGCGTCGATCCGCCGCTGGCGGCTGAAGCAGGCACTGGGCCGCACATGGCTGCGCCGCCCCGACCTGCTTGCCGGACGGGGGCTGAATAAGGAAGAATTGCGCCTTCTGGAAGAATTCCAGCGGGAGCACCACGAGGAAGCCCCGGCTTTCGGCCAGGGTGACTTGCTATAAACCGCGCGCATCAGGCTTATGCCTGCTCTGCGCGCCAGGCCAACGGCCATTGAACGACACGGAGTCATGAAATGAATCTGATACAGAAACTTGAACAGGAAGAAATCGCCCGGCTGTCAGCGGGCAAGACCTACCCTGCTTTCGCCCCAGGCGATACCGTAGTAGTACAGGTCAAGGTCAAGGAAGGTACGCGCGAACGCCTGCAAGCCTATGAAGGCGTAGTGATCGCCAAACGCAACCGCGGCCTCAACTCCTCATTTATCGTGCGCAAGATTTCTTCCGGCGAAGGCGTGGAACGGACCTTCCAGACCTACTCCCCGCTTCTGGCTTCCATCGACGTCAAGCGCCGTGGCGACGTGCGCCGCGCCAAGCTTTACTACCTGCGCAACCGCTCCGGCAAGGCCGCGCGGATCAAAGAAAAGCTCGATTACAAGGCTGCTGCCGCCAAGAAGCAGCAACAACAGCAGCAGCAACAAGGCTGAAACACCTAGCTGCCTGTTGCGCCACCGGCAAAAACGCAGTGCATCTTCGCCTGCGTTCCGGCACAAAGCCGGTATTTGCCGCGTGGCGCTTTCGCATCTGGCCAGTACGGCTGGCATGAACGAGCCGGAATTGAACGACCTCATTGACGAGGCTGTGCAATGGGCGCGTGAACACTAATCGATCAGTTTCCTGTCCGGCACATGTCTGAAAGCGCCTGATCGATATCACCGGCGACGATTGAGCGGCGAACCGGCCCGCAGCACATTGCCTGGCTTGGTTTCGCCAGCCGGTGCTTTCGTGCCAGCCGGCGCTTTCGTTTCACGCGCAAACCATTCCAATTGGCCTTTCAGCGCCTCGCCGCCCGCGATTTGCGGTTGGGAAGCCAGGAAGCCGTTCGCTTTTTCGCGTTCGCCAATGACAGTTCTGGCGCGCTCGAATGCCTCGGTGAACGAGCGCGTTTCCCGCAGGGCTTCGGCGAAATAAGCGCGACCGAAATCGGTGAGGTCGCTGGAATCTCCGCAGCCGAACGAGTTGCGGTCGGCTGCGGAAGCTGTAATGACCAAAGTATTCGCATCCGCGAGATCGGATACGAAGCCTCCCGAATAGCAGGCCGAAACTACCACCACCCGATGCTGGATGCCGGCATCATCGAGCGCCTCGCGCAAAATACTGGGCGTGAAGTCAGCGAACTCGAACGGCCACAGCTTGATGGAAAAGCGGTGATCGGCGGTGCCGTGCGAAGTCAGGAAAAGAAAGAGCAGGTCTTCTTCGCCATTCATGCGTTCGCCGATGCGCCGCAATGCCTGCGTGAGCGACTCCCGGCTGGCAAACGGCGCCTTTTTCGCCATTGCCTGATTGTTTATCAGGATCATGGAGTGGCCAGTGGTGAAATAGCGATCCCTGAACAATTGCTCGACGGTAATGACTTCACGCATGAACACCCCTTCTTCGCTCCCGGCGACGCCCAGGAAGAAGATTTCCGGTGCGCCATTCTTGCCGGCTGCTATTCCGGCAAGACGCTCGGCAAGCAGGCGAGGCTGGCCGTAAAACACACTTTCATCGACAGTGAGACCCTCAGTGTCTTCCGGATTAGCGGTCGTGGAAATCTGCCACAAGGCCAGCGGATCGACGCTGGTGAGCACGGCAAGCAGCGCCAGCGGTGTCAGCGGTACATACAGACCGCGCCGCCAGTCGTTGCTGTGGCTGCCACGAACGATGAACACGGTTCCAGCCACCACCAGCCACACATGCGGAAGCATGGCGATGAAATGCGGCAGCATGCCCGTAAACCAGGAAACGAACCCGTAATCCGGCGAAGATGCAAAAACTTCCAGTCCCGCCGCGACGGGCCATATCCTGGCGCCGATGAAACCGGCCAGTGGCAGCGCAAGCAGCAACAGCGACAACAACAAGCAGATGCGCCCGCCGTCCTGGCAGCGGTCGACCCACTTCAGCATGCCTGCGACAACAGCCATCGCGCCAAAAGGGATGAATACAGTCCCATCCATGGACACCGCGCCGCCCGCCATACCGTTCAGGGCTATGCCCGATACGATGGCTAACAGGCAATAAAGCAGCAGCAGCCAAGGCAATTTGCCGATATCCGGGCTGAAACAGCTGGACTGAACCCGACGCAAAAACAGGACGCGGCCAAGCTGGTACAAATCGGCGGGCAAGCTGGTGCGCATGGCGGCATCAATGGCGGACATACTTTATAAGATTTTGTTTCAGATCGTCATTGTGCCTGTCTTTCGCGCCATCTGCCGCTTACGCCCATCAATTTTCAGCCTCGCCGCCGCAACACAGCCCTGCACGCCAAAGTTCGAGTTTGCTGACGAACGGCAGAGTGTAAGCGGGGCTGGAAGAAGGCAACACGCAAGTCTCCAGCCCGAAACGCGCCAGCCGGGGCGCGAACTTTGCCGCGGCACGGCCATTGAAACAGATGCGGCCAAGCGCAGGAGTCTGTGCGAGCAGAGCGGTGAAGTCGTTGGCCTCCCCGGCGCGGATGTCGGCATCGAGTGCGCCGGGGCGAATGCATGCGCGGTAGACATCCCAGATACCGATGCGGCGCGCCAGCACGCGCCGGGCGCGCTCCTGGTAGGGTAGATCGTAAAGCGGTTCGGCGAAAATCGCGCCCAGGAGTTTCCAGAAATGATTTTGCCTGTGACCATAATACTGCCGCGCCGCCAGTGAAGCCGGGGATGGGAAGCTGCCGAGGATCAGGCAGCGTATACCGGTATCAAACACCGGTGCCAGACCGGTGAGCCGGGAGGTATCGCGGGTCGTGGTATCCATGGCGTATCCGGTCATAAAAGCGCGCCGTCGGCATTGTCCCCGATTGCGCCCCGCGCCGCCAGCAGGACGGACGCAATCGCGGGAACCTCAGCCATAATGAAGGGCGATTTCTGAAGCGGCGGCACAGATGATTCGGCAGCCGACTATGCGTTCTTACATTAACCAAACTTCAACAACATGTCACATTGGAAAACTGCTGCCGTAATGACCCTGGCCATCGCGTCATCTCTCGCCTTTGCTGCTGAGAGCCAATGCTTCGGCACAGTCAGCCGCGGAAGCATCGAGGACAGCGTCGCGCTCCCTGCGAGCGGCCCGAACTTTGCCGCCTATTCCGGCCTGGCCCGCGCCGCGCGCCGTACCCATGTCCATTCCAGGGTCGCCGAGATCGTCCTCGCCGCTTATGCCTCGCTTGCGAAGGAACACCCGGAACTAACCTACGTGTACGGAGAGACCGGCTGGCCTTCCGGCGGCCGCTTTCGACCGCACCGCACACACCAGAACGGTCTGTCAGTCGACTTTTTCGTCCCCGTGCGAGACCAGTCGGGCAACTCCGTTCATCTTCCAACCGGTGTCACAAACAAATTCGGCTACAACATCGAGTTCGACGCCGACGCGAAATACCAGGACTACACCATCGATTTTCCCGCCATCGCCGAGCATCTGTACCGGCTTCACGAGGCCGCCTCGGAGCGCGGCCTCGGCGTGTCCCTGATCATCTTCGAGGCGGCCTATCTTCCCAAGCTGTTCGCAACTTCGCGCGGCCCCTACCTCCAGCGTAATCTCAAGTTCATGAAGGGCAAGCCCTGGATACGCCACGACGAACACTACCATGTGGACTTTGCCATCCCCTGTAAACCGCTGGCGGATACGAACTAAGACCGGAACGTGACGCGGGAAGCACTGTGCTGTCATGTGCATGAGCAATGACGAACCCCGGCGCGCACCGTCGCCTATAATCGCGATCTTTTCCGTGCCACTGCCGCGATGTCTTCCCCATTCGCTTCCCTGCTGCCAACGCTTGCCGCGCTGACTCTGCCCAAACCCGGCGCGCGGCTCGATTTGCCCCCGCTGGCGGGTTCCGCCGACGCGCTGGCAATCGCGGAACTGGCTGCGCGCGGACAAATGCTGGCGGTCGTCACCGCGCGCCCGTCCGAAGCGCAGCGGCTTCTGGAAGAAATCCGCTGGTTCGCGCCGCAATTGCGCGTGCATCTGTTGCCCGACTGGGAAACGCTGCCCTATGACAGCTTTTCGCCCCACCAGGACTTGATCTCCGAGCGTTTGTCCACACTTCACGCCATCGGCCAGGGCGAGGCCGATGTGGTACTGGTTCCGGCAAGCACCGCGCTTTACCGCATGGCGCCGCCAGCTTTCCTCGCCGCTTACACATTTTTCCTCAAGCAAGGCGAGACGCTGAACGTCGAACGATTGCGAACACAACTGTCAGTGGCAGGCTACGCATGCGTCACCCAGGTGGTGAGTCCGGGCGAGTTCGCGGTGCGGGGCGGACTGGTCGACCTTTATCCGATGGGATCGCAGCTGCCTCTGCGCATCGACTTGTTCGACGAATGTATCGAGAGCATCCGGACCTTCGACCCCGATACCCAGCGCACGGTATATCCAACTCGGGAAATCCGTTTGCTGCCCGCGCATGAGTTTCCGCTCGACGAGGCCGGGCGCGCGAAATTCCGCGGGCGCTTTCGCGAGATTTTCGAGGGCGACCCGAGCCGGGCGACGATTTACAAAGATGTTTCCAACGGCATCACGCCTGCGGGAATCGAATATTACCTGCCGCTCTTTTTCGATCAGACCGCGACACTTTTAGACTACTTGCCCCCAGCCTCGCCGGTCTTGCTGCATCACGATGTGCCCGGCGCAATTGCTGGATTCTGGCGCGATACCCGTTCGCGCTACGAGCTGTTGCACGGCGACCGCAGCCGCCCGGCGCTCGCGCCCGAAGCGCTTTTTTTGCGCGATGAAGATTTTTTCGGTGCATTGCACGACCGTCCCCGGCTGACGATTGCCGAAGCAAGCTCCGAAACGCGATCGCAAGCCGCCGCCCTGCCCTTGCCGCCGCTGGCAGTCGACCGCAAATCGGCTGTGCCGCCAAGCCTGTTCAAGACCTTCCGCGCCGAATTCGAGGGCCGCGTGCTGCTGCTGGCCGATTCACCAGGGCGGCGCGAGACGATGGCGGAATTCCTCGCCGAATACGGCGAAAAGCCGCAAACCTGCACCGATTTCGCCGCCTTCGCCGACGCCGCCGAACCTGATTTCGCGCTCGCCGCCGCGCCGCTCGCCGCAGGCTTCATCCTGCCGGAAGCCAAAATCGCCGTCGTAACCGAGGCCGAACTCTACGCCGCCGCCGCGCGCGGGCATACACGCCGCGATACACGCAAGGCCGCGACGATGGAAGGCTGGCTGCGCGATCTCTCCGAACTCAAGATCGGCGATCCGGTAGTGCATGCCGCGCACGGCATCGGACGTTACCTCGGCCTTGTTCACATGGATCTAGGCTCAGGCGAAGCGGAATTCCTGCATCTCGAATACAGCGCAGGCGACAAGCTCTACGTGCCGGTTTCCCAATTGCACGTCATCACCCGTTACGCGGGAGCCAACCCGGAGGTGATCGGCCTGCATCGCCTGGGTTCCGGGCAATGGGAAAAAGCCCGCAAGAAAGCCGCGCAGCAAGTGCGCGACACCGCCGCCGAACTGCTCGCGCTCTACGCCGCACGGGCTGCGCGTCCGGGGCACCGTTTCGATTTCAGCACACACGATCTGGAAGCCTTTGCCGAAGGCTTCGGCTTCGAGACCACGCCCGATCAGCAAGCCGCCATCGACGCCGTGACCGCCGACATGAAGTCGGGGCGGCCCATGGATCGCCTCGTATGCGGCGACGTCGGCTTCGGCAAAACCGAAGTGGCGCTGCGGGCCGCCTTCGTCGCGGTGCAGGATGGCTATCAAGTCGCGGTACTGTGCCCGACCACCCTGCTCGCCGAACAGCACAACCAGACCTTTGCCGACCGCTACGCCGACTGGCCTGTGAAGATCGCCGAACTGTCGCGCTTCAAATCAGCGAAGGAACAAACCGAAGCGCTGGCGCAACTGGCCGAGGGCAAGATCGACATCCTCATCGGCACCCACCGCCTGCTACAAAAAGACGTGAAATTCAAGCGCCTGGGGCTGGTGATCGTCGACGAAGAACACCGCTTCGGCGTGCGCCAGAAAGAAACCCTGAAACGCTTGAGAAGCGAAGTCGACATCCTCACCCTGACCGCAACGCCGATTCCGCGCACGCTGGGCATGGCGATGGAAGGCTTGCGCGAATTCTCGGTCATCGCCACCGCGCCGCAAAAGCGGCTCGCAGTCAAGACCTTCGTGCAAAAAATGAGCAAAGGCATCGTGCGCGAAGCCGTGCTGCGCGAATTCAAACGCGGCGGGCAGGTTTACTTCCTCCACAACGAAGTCGACACCATCAACAACATGCGCCGCGAACTCGAAACCCTCCTGCCCGAGGCGCGGATCGTCGTAGGCCATGGCCAACTGCCCGAACGCGAACTCGAACGGGTCATGCGCGATTTCACCCAGCAGCGCGCCAACCTGCTGCTATGCACGACCATCATCGAAACCGGCATCGACATCCCCACCGCCAACACCATCGTCATCAACCGCGCCGACCGCTTCGGTCTCGCGCAGCTACACCAGTTGCGGGGCCGCGTCGGGCGCAGCCACCACCAGGCTTACGCCTATCTTCTGACCGACACCGAAGTCAAGCCCTCATCCCAGGCGCAGAAACGGCTCGAAGCGATCTCGATGATGGACGAGTTGGGTTCCGGCTTCTACCTCGCCATGCACGACCTCGAAATCCGTGGCGCGGGCGAAGTCCTGGGAGATAGCCAGTCGGGCGAAATCGCCCAGGTCGGCTTCTCGCTCTACAGCGAAATGCTCAAGCGCGCCGTGCGCGACCTGCAAACGGGCAAGGAACCCGATCTCTCCGGCCCACTGGAACCAATTTCCGAAATCAACCTGCACACCCCGGCGCTGCTCCCCACCGGCTACTGTCCCGACGTACAGGAGCGCCTCACCCTCTACAAGCGGCTGGCGAACTGCGACAACGAAGACGAACTCATCGCCTTGCGCGAAGAACTTATCGACCGCTTCGGCGACCTTCCCCCGCAAACGCAGACCCTGATCGAAACTCACCGCCTGCGCCTGTTGCTGCGCCCGTGGGACATCGTCAAGCTCGACGCCTCCGCCGAACAGATCGGCATCCAGTTCGGCAAGAGCGCGCCCATCGACCCGGTGAAAGCGATCTTCCTCATCCAGAAAGACAAACAGACCCGCATGGCCGGGCCGGATCGCCTGATCCGGAAAATCGCCCTGCCGGAACCCCGGCAGCGCGTGGAGGAGGTCAAGAAACTGCTGGAGGCGCTACGGGCGTAAACCCGGCAATACTGCCTGATACCGTTCGCCCTGAGCCTGCCGAAGGACATTGCCCGTGGAATCAGGGCTTCGACAGGCTCAGCCCGAACGGGCGGGAACTGTTCGGAACTCCGTGGGAACTGTCCGAAACTCCGTGGGAACTGTCCGGAACTCTGCGGGAACTGTCCGGAACTTCGTTTGGGCTGGATGTAATTTCATTTGATCTGGCCGTAATCCCGTTCGCCCTGAGCCTGTCGAAGGGCATTCTCTATGGAATCAATTGTTTCAACCAAGCTCAGTCCGAACGCTTATGGACTTGATTACTCGATTGGCAACAAAAAATAAATTGCATGGACAACATTGAGCGTGAACCTCGTGAAATATTGGCTTGTTACGCTTCTTTCGCATTTTACGCGGACGCGCAATGGTGGTAGAGTTACCACAACTACGGGGAGAGCTGTCATGACTACGATTTCTGTGCGCATTTCCAATGATGTGGTCGAAGCGGCCCGGCGCGAAGCGCTGCTCTTTACCCGCACGCTCAGCGGACAACTCGAACATTGGGTAAAACTGGGGCAGGCAGTCGAATCCGCCCCCGGCTTCACCACAGAGCGCATGCGCGCCGCCTTGGCGGGCCAACTGGATGCCGATGAATTGAATGCCGACGAACGGGAAGTGTACGAAGACTCGGCGGGCGAAGCCCTCTCCCGCCCGTTGCCCGCAGAACTGGCGTTTTTCGACGCACTCAGGCGCGAAGGCGGCGCAGTCGGCTTCGACGACGACGGCCACATGGTACGCAGCTTGCCGGGAGGCGGCGCCAAAATCATCAAGTAAACCGGCGTGGCCGCAGACATTCGCCCGACCCTTCACATCATCGTCGGCCCAAATGGCGCCGGCAAAACAACGCTTTACCGCCTCCGTATCGCCTCCAGGCATCCTTCTGCCGAATTCGTCAACGCCGACGAACTGGCCGCGCAGCGATTCGGCCACCCGGCCCGGACGCTCGAAGAATCGCAGACGGGCCAAACGCTCGCTGAAAAACGCCGCTGCGAACTGATGGCCCGGCACAAAAGCCTGGTCGCCGAATCGACCTTTTCGCATCCGTCAAAACTGGAACTGGTCCGGGAAGCAATAACAGTCGGCTACCGCGTCAATCTCTACCACGTCAACGTGCGCAGCGTCGAACTATCGGTACACCGTGTCGCCGCGCGCGTCCAGCAAGGCGGGCACCCTGTGCCCGAAGACAGGATACGGCGGCGATACGAACGCAACCGGGCAATCATCCACGAAGCCGCAAAACTGGCGGATCACGCTTACATATTCGACAATTCGCTGCTCGCCAAACCATACACGCTGATCATCGAAATGAAACGAGGCGAGATCGTCCGGACTGGCGAAAACATTCCCCAATGGGCGCGGGATTTATACACGGACGAACTGCACAGCTTCTCATCCGCTCCGCCCGGCTCGCGCGCCGGGAACCACTGACGCAGCACCGGGACGCACACGCCATTGCGCTTCCCGCCATCAAGGCTTGCCTTGGGCATCCTGCCCTTCCGGCGGGGAATAAAGCTCGATCCTGTCCGCCGTCATCCGGTAGCCTGAAACGCCGTTCTGGGTATCGGTGCGTTCGATCTGGATTTGACCGTAAACCCATACCGCATCCATCGAGCCAATGCCGCCGACCGGCTCAGCGACCTGGACGAGAACAACCTGATTGGCGGGCGGCGGCGGAACATGTATGCACGCACCGAAATAAGGCACGAGCAAAAATTCCCGTATCTTGCGCCCCTCGTCAAAATCCAGCGGCGCGACGAAACCGGGAATCTTGATCCTTTTTCCATCCATATCCGGATTGGCGGGCGCTTCATTCCATTTTTCCAAAAACTGCGCCATGACCTGGATAGCCTGCGGGGAACCGTCCTCAATTTCATCCAGGCTGAGACCTTCAAAAGCAGCCGCGGGGTTCCAGGACGCGGGAGCAAGGGCCTCCCATTGAATTTCCTGGTATTTCGTTTCGGCAGGCGGCGCAGGGGCAGACGGCGGCCCGGAAGAAAGCCTGTCGCCGACCGCATACTGTTGCGCCAAAGCTGGGTGCTTTTCCTCTCCGGAAAAAACGAAAAAAAGCGACCCGGCGCACACAAAAAGCGTCAAAACGGCAAAAACGGCTATGCGTATTTTCATGTGGAGAGCGTCAAACCATCCGACAGGCTGATGCGGTAAGCGCGCCATGCCGGAACAAGACTAGTCAAAAAACCAGCGGCGACGATGCCGCCCAACAACAGCCATTCTTCCCGTCCAGGCCAGGAAAAATAAAGAACGATGCCGTAGCGGCCCGCCAGCATGGGGCCAATGCCGAGGAAAAGAAAAATCAGGCAAACCAGCCCGAGCGCGATACCGGCGGACACCAGAAGCACGCCTTCGCAGGCGAGCAAAAAGAGAATATCCAAGGGACGCGCGCCCGCAGAGCGCAGAATGGCCAGTTCGCGCCGCCGTTCGCCGAGACCGGCGAGAATGGCGGACGCCAGCCCGGCCAGCCCCGTCAAGGTGACAAGAGCGGAAACGAGCAGCAGCGCGCGCTCTCCGGTATCGAGCATGCGCCAAAGGTCATCCATGGCAACGCCGGGCATGACGCCCATCAGGGCTTCCTCTTTCCACGCGCCTATCTCGCGTTGCAGGGCGAAGACGCGGCTGCGGCTCTTGAGGCCGACGAGCAGCGCGGTAATGCTCTTGGGCGTGAGATCGAATTTCCCGGCTTGATCCGCGCGCACACGAAAGCCGGGGATCGGCACGCCGCCCTGCCAATCGAGATGTATTGCCTCCATTGCGGCGAGACTGATGTAAAGCGCGCGATCCACCGGCGTACCCGTGGGCGCAAGAATGCCAGTCACGGCAAATGGTTTATCGTCATGTTCCGCCAGCATCATTTCACTATTGCCGTGGCTCAGCACAAGCGGGCTGCCGAGACGATAACCAAGCTTCCTGGCGACTTCCGCGCCGATCACCACATCGAAAAGCGCATCGAACGCGCGGCCTTCCGCAAATTCAACGCGCTCACCCCCGCGAAAGCGATAGTGGTCGAAAAAATCCGGCACCGTCGCCACGACGGGATGACCCTTGTGCGAATCGCCCAGCGAAAGCGGAATCGTCCAGGCGACATCACGATGCGCCGCGATGCGCTGGGCGCTCTCCCATCCCATATTGTTTGTCGCGCCGCCCAGATGGAAAACCGCATAAAGCATGAGTTGGATACCACCTCCGCGCGCACCGGCCACGAGATCGACACCCGAGACAGCCTGCACGAAGTTTTCCCGTATCTGCCCGCGTATCCGCTCGATACCAAGCAAAAGAAGCGTGGAAAGCGCAATGCACAGCACGACCAGCGCCAAAGTACCGCGCCGGTTCCAGGCGCTTTTGCGAGCGAGACTCGCCAGATAGAAAAACCGCCTCACATGGTTTCTCCCTGTGCGGCGGCATTCAAATCATTCATGCGCAAGGCTGTGGAAAACGCCCCTGCCAATCCAATGTCATGACTCACGAACAACAGGCTCGATCCGGCAAGCGCGCACTCATTCAAAAGCAGTTTCAGAAAAACATCGCGCCGATCAGCATCCAGCGCGGAACTTGGCTCATCCGCAATCAACAACGCAGGCGTACCGATCAGCGCGCGCGCCGCTGCCACGCGCTGCTGCTGGCCAGTCGACAAGCGGGTGACGGGCCGCTCCCAAAATTCGGGAGCCAGTTCCAGCCGCTCCAGCAAATGCGCGGCGGCATCCCGCAGGCTGCCTGCCTGCCGCAGCGCCCGCGCCTGCCGCTGGGGCGAAAGATAGCAGGGAATCAACACATTCTCGATCATGGAAAGATAAGGAACGAGGTTGAATTGCTGGAAAATGAATCCGATCTCCGCCCCGCGAAACCGATCCCGCGCCGAAGCGCTCATGGTGTGGAGCGCCGCGCCATCAACGGCGATGCTGCCGCAATCAGGCTGCAAGATACCGGCGATCAAGCCCAGCAAAGTACTCTTGCCGCTGCCGCTAGGCCCGGAAAGAAAAACCCGCTCGCCTGGGCGGATCAACAAATCCGCAATATCAAGCACAGGCCGCGCCTGCCCCGGCCAGGAAAAGCGGACGCCGCGCAATGCGACAGCGAAAACAGCGGAAGATGACGCCATAAACAAAACCTGGACCCAACCCGACGGCATTATTCAAAACAAAAAATTACCGGATCAAATAAAAACTCCCGCGCATTCAATGCATCAAAGCGCGGATTTTTCCCGATTGCAATCCGGTCGCCTGCGCGATCTCCTCGACCGATCCGCCGCATTTCAGCATGTTACGAGCAACGGACAGCAAAGCGGCTTCCTGACCTTTTACCCAGCCCTCTTCCCGTCCCTCTTCCCTTCCCTCTTCCCGTCCTTTCACCCGCCCCTTCTCCTCTGCATCCAGCACCTGGGCAGAAATATCACGCCGCAGCTTCTCGCGCGACTCAGCCAGCATCCGCGCCTCTTCATCGGCAGAAAGCGCGATCAGCTTGGCCACAGCCTTTTTGACCTGCGTATTTTTCTCACCCAACATGGTAAGTTCCTCCTCGCTTCGCGCATTCAAAAACTTCAGCCAGTCCCATAATGCACTACCGTCCTCATTATTGGGCAGCTTGGGCAGTTCAAGCGTATTGATTTCCATCAGATCGGTGAATTCCGAACTGGTATTGGCATCATGCAGCGTATAGCGGTTGTGATACACCCCGTTTTCCGGAACCAACACGAAGTCGGTAATCAGAATACAAATAGAACGCTGAATTTTCCGGTAATCGTCTCCCTCGCCAATCTGCTCTGTGATCATTTTGGCCAGATAAAACACGATACGCTCACGCAACTGCGGCAAATCGCAGATCTGGATTTCGACATCCACGATTTTTCCGGAATGCATCTTGACCTTGACATCCAGTATCCCCAGCTTGTCGCCGAGATTTTCACGGCTGAGATGCGTATCGACCAGCGTCACCTCCTCGTAGTCCTCCGCAGGCAGGTTGAGGGCGGACTGCAAGAAATCCGTAAGAAGATCAATGTCGCGCCCGTCGCCAAACAGCATTTTAAAGACGGCGTCATTACGAGGCGACAGAAAAGGCTTGTTCATTTCAATCCCTGGACAAATGCAAGGCCCATTCTAGTCCGCCCGGACAAGGCACGCCACGACCCCATCGGAACCAAGCTCCAGAAAGCCCGCCCAAGAAGCAGTCCGCCCAAGGCGAAGCGCCGCCGCATGCTTCCTGGCGCACGTTGATGTTCGTGAGATATTTGGCGTTTTACAAAATATCCCTCGGATACACTCGCAAACTGTCATCAACGATTTCGCATATGTACTTCAACATCCAATGAAAGCCGTTATTCTGGCAGGCGGATTGGGTACCCGCATCAGCGAGGAATCCCATCTCAAACCCAAGCCCATGATCGAAATCGGGGAAATGCCCATCATATGGCACATCCTGAAAATATACTCGGCCCATGGCGTCAACGACTTCATCATCTGCCTGGGCTACAAGGGCTACATCATCAAGGAATATTTCGCCAATTATTTCCTGCACACATCCGATGTCACCTTCGACCTTTCCCGCAACGACATGGAAGTG
>JAIRWW010000133.1 GCA_031268685.1 Azoarcus sp. | reverse complement strand
AATTCCTCGGTGCGCCGGGGCGGATAGGTTTCCCAGCCGCCGCATGCCGGGCAGCGCCAGTAGAATTGCCGCGCTTTGAAGCCACAGGCATCGCAGCGGTAGCGCGCCACCCGGCGCGTATGGCCATGGATCAATTGTTTGACCAGTTCGATGTCGCCGCGATGTTCGACCGGCGCGGTCAGCACGGCGGCTTCGAGCAATTTGTCGAGACCGAGCAGGGTCGGATTGCGGCGCAGTTCTTCGCGCACGAGTTCATAGGCTGCTTGCGCACCGATTTTTTCGATTTCCCAGTGAAACAGTTCGTCGAGCAGGTCGAGCGAAGGATGATGTTCAAGCCACGAACGCAGTAGCACATGCCCTTGCTCGATGCGCCCAAGGCGGCCATAGACATCCATGATTCTTTGCGCGACGAGCGACAGATACACGGGAGATTGCCCCTCGATCCGCTTCCAGGCTTCCAGCGCATCTTCGCTCCGGCCTTGGGCGGCGCGAAGATCGCCCAGGATCAGGCTCGCGCGCACGCATTTGCGGTTGATCGCCAAGGCTGTCGCCACGTGCTTTTCGACGGCATCGAAGCGGGAATCGGCCAGCGCCCGCAGCGCCAGTTCGCAGTGAAAATTGGCAACTTCACTTTGCCAATGCACGCCTTCGTGGCCGGGAAGGCTGTCGGCGATTTCGATGGCTTTTTCCCATTCTTTTTCCTGCTGATAGATTTCGAGCAGGTAGCGCGAGGCTACATCGTCGGCGCGCGATTCCCTGAGTTTCAGGAACACCGCCTCGGCGCGGTCGAGCAGGCCGGCCTTGAGAAAATCCTGCCCCAGTTCGCCAAGCGCCTGTAGACGCTGGTCTCCGGTAAGGTCTTCGCGGTCGACGAGCAATTGATGGATGCGGATGGCGCGATCGGTTTCTCCCCTGCGGCGGAACAGCGAGCCGAGGGCGAAATGCAGTTCCACCGTCTGCGGGTCGATGCGCACCGCTTCGATGAAGGAATCTATTGCCTTGTCCGGCTGCTCGTTGAGCAAGAAGTTGAGGCCGCTCAGATAGGATCGGGGCAAGGCGCGCGATTCATGCACGACTTGGCGAATGTCGATGCGCGCCGCCAGCCACCCGAGGGCAAAAAAAAGCGGCAGCGCCAATAACCACCAGATTTCGATTTCCATGCCGGATCAGGACGGCTCAGGCAGCCGCGCGGCATCGTCCGACGCATGTCCGGCGCGTTCGAGTTGCTTGCGCAGGCGGGAGATTTCGCGCCGCTGCCGCAGCAGCGAAGTAATTGTGGCTGTCACGCCAAACAGAGCGCCAACACCGAAAGCCACCAGGATGATGAATACCAGCGGCAAATGCCATTGCCTGCCGAAAAAGAAATACAGGTCGGCGATGTGGTCGTTCTTGACCGCGAAGCCGAACAGGAAAAGAAACAAAACTAAACGGACGAACCAGACGAGCGCATGCATGAGCGGCATTATCTCCGAGCACATGACGAAAAAGAAGGCAGCCGAAGCCGCCTTCCGATTTTAAACGCATGCCGCCCCGATGTCCGCGCATTCACGCGCCACCGGCATCGACCCTCGCTCGCAATTCCTTGCCCGCCTTGAAATGAGGCACATACTTTTCGGGCACATCCACCCTGTCGCCGGACTTGGGGTTACGGCTTACGCGAGGAGGCCGGTAATTGAGGGAAAAACTGCCGAACCCGCGAATTTCGATGCGATCTCCATTCGCCAGTGCGTCAATCATCGACTCAAGAACCGTCTTGACCGCACAATCGGTGTCTTTCACCACCAACTGCGGAAAACGTGCGGCTAATCGGGCAACCAATTCCGATCTGGTCATAGCGGCATACACTTATTGCTTTTGCTCGTTCATTTTAGCCTTGAGCAGCGCACCGAGATTGGTCGTGCCGGATGAAGCGGCACTCTCTGAAGCCAACTTGCTCATGACCTCGTTTTGTTCGACTTGGTCTCTGGCCCGAACCGAGAGACTGATCGAACGGGTCTTGCGATCGACGTTGATGACTACGGCTTCGACCTCGTCGCCTTCCTTGAGCAGCGCGGACAGATCTTCGACCCGTTGCGCTGCGGCTTCGGAAGCGCGCAGATAGCCTTCGACATCATCGGCCAGCGAGATGACAGCGCCTCGCGCCTCGACCGACTTCACTGTGCCGCGCACCACGCTGTTCTTCTCGTGGGTAGCGATGAAGTTGGTGAAGGGATCGCCTTCCAGCTGCTTGACGCCCAGCGAGATGCGTTCGCGCTCGACGTCGATGCCCAGCACGACTGCCTCGACCTCGTCGCCTTTCTTGAAGCGGCGCACGGCTTCTTCGCCCGGCTCGCTCCATGACAGGTCGGAGAGGTGCACCAGTCCGTCGATGCCGCCTTCCAGCCCGATGAAGACGCCGAAATCGGTGATCGACTTGATCTGGCCACGCACCCTGTCGCCCTTCTTGTGGTTGATGGCGAAATCGTCCCACGGGTTGGAGGCGCACTGCTTCATGCCGAGCGAGATGCGGCGGCGATCCTCGTCGATTTCGAGAATCATCACTTCCACCTCGTCGCCGAGCTGCACGACCTTGGTCGGATGGATGTTCTTGTTCGTCCAGTCCATTTCGGAAACGTGCACCAGACCTTCGATGCCCTGTTCGACCTCGACGAAAGCGCCGTAGTCGGTGATGTTCGTCACCTTGCCGAACAGGCGCGTACCTTGCGGATAGCGGCGGGCGATGCCGACCCATGGGTCTTCGCCGAGTTGCTTGAGTCCGAGCGATACGCGATTCTTTTCCTGGTCGAACTTGAGTACCTTGGCCTCGATCTCGTCGCCGACGTTGAGCACTTCCGAAGGATGCCGCACGCGCCGCCAGGCCAGATCGGTGATGTGCAGCAGGCCGTCGATGCCGCCGAGGTCGACGAAGGCGCCGTAATCGGTGATGTTCTTGACGATGCCCTTGACCACCGTGCCTTCCTTGAGCGTGGAGAGCAGCTTGTCGCGCTCCTCGCCCATCGACTCTTCAAGCACCGCGCGGCGCGAAACCACGACGTTGTTGCGCTTGCGATCCAGCTTGATGACCTTGAACTCGAACTCCTTGCCCTCATACGGCGTGGTGTCCTTGACCGGGCGCATATCGACCAGCGAACCCGGCAGGAAGGCGCGGATGCTGCTGGTCATCACCGTCAGGCCGCCCTTGACGCGGCTGGTAATGACGCCCCGGACAAGAGAACCTTCGTTGAGCGCCTTTTCGAGATCGTTCCAGGCAGAAATGCGCTTGGCCTTGTCGCGCGACAGGCGCGTTTCTCCGTAACCATCTTCGAGCGCCTCAATGGCTACGTGGACGAAATCGCCGACATTGGCTTCGACTTCGCCGCGGTCGTTGCGAAATTCGTCGATCGGGACGTAGCTCTCGGATTTGAGGCCGGCATTGACGACAATGAAATTCTGATCAATGCGCACGACTTCGGCGGTGATGACTTCACCTGGGCGCATTTCCTGGAGCGAGAGACTTTCTTCAAAAAGGGCGGCAAAACTTTCGTTGCCGGCCTGGATGGCAGGGCTGATAGAAGACATGGGTAGGAGAGGTTCGGAACCGCCATGCGGCGGCAATCAAGTTAGTTGGCAAAAAAGCGCGCGGAAAATTCCCCGCGCGCCAGCTTTTTTGAGTCGCCTCGACCCGAAGGCCGAGGATTCCCCGGTACGTCGAAGGAGCTTCAAGCTCCAGGGACGCCTGTTCGACCGGCGGCCAAGCCCCGATCCCGTACAAGATCGAGCACGAAGGCCACGGCTTCTTCGATGCCCATAAAGGTCGTATCGAGTAAAACCGCATCCGGCTGCTGCTGCAAGGGAGCCACGCTTCGGGCCGCATCACGCGCATCCCTTTCCCGCAGATCTTGCACCAAGCTTTCTATGTTAACAGGCATACCCTTGCCGATCAACTGTTTATAACGCCTTTCGGCCCGTATTTCGGCGCTCGCGGTTAAAAATATCTTCAGACCGGCGCGAGGAAACACTACCGAAGCCATGTCGCGCCCGTCGCCGACCAGCCCAGGCGCGCAGTGGAAAGCGCGCTGCCGGAAAAGCAGCGCCGCCCGTACCTGCGGCAAGGCCGCCACTTTCGAGGCCCCGGAAGAAATGCTTTCATGCCGGATGGCATCGTCCGCTTCCTTGCCGTTCAGCCATACGCGCCCATCGTCGAACACGGCATCCAGCCGCGCCGCCACCGCCGCCACGCCCGCCTCATCCGCCCAATCCACACCCGCCTCGCGCGCGGCCAGGGCCGTGAGACGGTAAAGCGCGCCCGAATCGAGATAATGGAATCCCAGCGCCTTCGCCACCCGCGCCGACACCGTGCCCTTGCCCGAAGCTGTGGGGCCGTCAATGGCAATCACGGGCGCAGCGGCGACAAGCCCTTCAAGGCATTCAAAGTAAGCGGGGAAAGTCTTCGACGTGCATGCCGGGTCGTTTATGCGCAATGGCGCGCCGAACGCGGCCAGCGAAAAACACATCGCCATGCGATGGTCGTCATAAGTATCGATAATCGCCGAACGCAGGGCCTGCCCGGCCTCCGGCGGAGCAATGGCGAGAAAATCGCGCCCCGCCTCCACCCGCGCGCCCAGCTTGCCCAGTTCCCTCGCCATCGCGGCGATGCGGTCGGTTTCCTTCACCCGCCAACTGGCAATGTTGGTCAGCCGCGTCTCGCCCCGGGCGAACAGCGCCGTAACCGCCAGTGTCATCGCGGCATCCGGAATATGATTGCAATCGAGCGCGATGCCGCGCAGACCTTCCGGCGGACGGCAGGCGCTCATCCAGTCGTCGCCAATTTCGATAGTCGCGCCCATTTGCGCCAGCGCATCGGCGAAACGCACGTCGCCCTGGATGGAACGCCGCCCCACCCCCTCGACCCGCAAAGGCGCGCCGGGACGCGCAGCAATCGCGCCCGCCGCGAGAAAATAAGAAGCGGAAGACGCATCGCCCTCGACTACGAATACACCGGGCGAAACATAAGCCGCCGCCGCCGGCACGCTGAAAGACTGCCGTCCCCGCGTCTCTACCCGTATGCCGAAGCGGGCCATCAAACCGAGCGTCATTTCCACGTAGGGTCTGGAAATGAGATCGCCCGCCACCTCAACCGTAATCTCCCGCCCTGTGAGCGGCAAAGCCATCAGGAGTCCTGTCAAAAACTGGCTGGACACATCCCCGCGCACTTCGACCGTCCCGCCCGCCCTGCCCTGCGCCGGTTTCAGGCGCAAAGGCGGAAAACCGTCTTTCTCCAGATAATCGACATCCGCCCCCAGTTGCCGCAAGGCATCGACAAGATCGCCGATAGGCCGCTCATGCATGCGCGGCACGCCACTCAATACATAATCCCCACCCGACAGCGCCAGCACGGCGGTCAGCGAACGGAAAGCCGTGCCCGCATTGCCGAGGAACAAGGCCGCCTGCCGCACAGGAAAGCGTCCCGCGCATCCTTCGACGCGCAAACGCCCCTGCCCTGATTCGGCGCATGCCACCCCCAGCGCCCGCAGGGCATCCAACATGCGCGCCGTATCGTCGGAGGCCAGCAGCCCATGGATTTCCGTCACCCCTTCAGCCAGCGCCGCCAACAGCAGCGCGCGATTGGAAATGCTCTTGGACCCGGGCAAGGCGACGGAGCCGGAGGCGGAAAGGAGTTGAGGAAGATCGAGAAAGTTCATGTTCATGGACAAGCCGGCGCGCGGAAATGCGCCATTGACGGGTTTCTAAGTGTTAGTCATCGGGCGCGAATCCTTGACAACTTGACCGCGCCCGATGGATTATCCGGGCAAAATCGGAGCTGCTGTCGATGAACCCGAAAAAATACTGGATTTTCACATCCTTGGCGACATTCATTCTCCTGCCGGTGTGGCTAAACGTCGATTTGATGTTGCTGATAGTGGCTAGAGAGTTAGCAATACGCAGGCCCGGAGGCACGGCAGTGGCGCTCGCTCTCTTGGGCCTTCTCCTCACGCTGGCGCTGCCATACGCCATCTATGCATTCGGGAAAAAAACCACGCTGCCAGATACGTTCTTGTCGCGTTACGGACCGTTCATCGCCCCCATAGCCTTCACCCTTGTCGTCTGGCTGTTCATCTCTTCCATCAGCGGTGGCAATTTCACCGAGAAAAGCACCGTCGGCACCATAATTGTTGTTTTCCTGCCTTTTTTCTTGTTTTTACTGTTTTTTGCTTTCGTAGACATCTGTAATTGGGCCATCCCTATCTCAGCCATCGCTGCTTACCTGTTTTTCATCGCATGCTTTGCCGTCGGCACATGGCGGGGCGGGCGTTTCAGAACAAAGGAAAACAAAAAAGCACTATGTGTATTGACCTCCATCCTGATACTCGCCTGCATAGCCGCAATACAAAGCATCATCCAGTATCAGAGCATTCCCATATCCAACCCATAAGCGCATAAAGACTATTGACTTGATATGGGCAGAGGGTCGTTTTCGACCATCATATAAACAGGCGTGCGCCAGTTCAAGTTTTTGCGCGGCCATAAGTTGATGCGCATGGTTGCATTGGCCAGGGAATCGCGGCGCGATCACTGGAAAATAGCACGCGGCTACGCGCCTTTTTCGAGTGAAACCAGCTTGGTTTCGCCAAAAATACCACCGTCGCTCCAGATCAATCGGGATTACCCGAAGTTGGATGACGCGGTTGCGCTTTTTCCGGTTTATGCCGCCACAGCCAACGCCATCTACAAGAAAAATAATGGTTTGGAAGGCCGGGACAATACAGACTCACGGAAAAAAGCTGTCAGTTTCAGTGCCACTACTCCCCGAGCATATGAAAGTCTGATAGACGGAAAGTGTGGACAATCTCCGCGCCGGCCCCTTCCGAAGAGCAAAGACTGGTTTCTAAGCGCCGAAGGACAACAGCTAATCGCCGACACAGGCTACGTGCCGCTCAACAGCGATTCTCGCTAACCCTCTGCCGCCGGAACAGCAACAGCCGCGACACCAGCCTCTGCACCGGCTCGCCGCGCTGATTGAAGGTGTCGCTCTGCAAAGTCACGATACCGCGATCCGGCCTGCTCTTTGATGGCGCGACGGCGGTAATCTCGCTCACGACGTGGAGCGTATCGCCCGGACGGGTCGGGCGCGGCCACGACAGTTCGACGCCCGCGCCGATCAGGCCGCCTGCGAAAGGCACGCTCTCCACCATCAGGCGCATCGTGATCGCTGCCGTATGCCAGCCGCTGGCGGCCAGCCCGCCGAAAAAAGATTCCCCGGCGGCAAGCTCATCGAGATGAAAGGGCTGCGGATCGAAATCGCGGGCAAAACCCTTGATTTGCGCCACATCGAGCGGATACTCCCGGCTCGAATAACGGTCTCCCACCGCGACGTCTTCCAGGTAAACCGTTTTTACGCCACTTGACTGGTTTTCCGACAATTACAGTTTCTCCCGTTCCAGATAAATATTTCTACTCATCATGCAATGCTCTTGTCCAGCCCGATCAGCAAGCCCAAAAACACCAGAGTGATCCCGATGGGCACGATATAGCGCAACACATTGAACCACAACGAAAACGCACGCCCCTTCAAGCCAGCTTCGTCCGCGACGATCGGACGCCCCAACATCCATCCAACATACACCGCGATAGCGAGACCCGAAAGCGGCATCATAATGCGGTTCGTAAGTTGATCCAGCCCATCGAGAAGATCGTATCCAAATACCTTGAAGCCCGCCACGCTACTGGACGACAGGCAAACCGCCAAGCCAAGCAGCCATACCGGCACACATGTCCCCCATGCCGCCCTGGCGCGACGCATGCCGCAACGCTCCGTCAGCCAGGACACAAAAGGCTCCATCAGCGAAATTGATGACGTCCAGGCCGCGAACAGCACGAAAAGAAAGAACAGAACGGAAAATATCTGCCCGAACGGCATATGAGAAAACGCCAGCGGCAAAGCTTGCAATATCAGCCCCGGCCCGGAAGACGGCGACAAACCATAGCCAAAAGTCAGCGAGAAAATCGCCATCCCCGAAAGCAGCCCGATCACCACATTCGCCGCCACCACCCACAAGCTCGTGCTGCCGATACTCGTTTCCCTGTCCAGATAAGAGCCATAGGCCATGATGGCCCCCATCCCCAGGCTCAACGAAAAAAAGGCATGCCCCATCGCCGCAAGCACGACGCCGGGCGTGAGCGCCTCCGCCTTGAAATCGAACATGAAATGCATCGCCATTGGCATGTTCCCGACCTTCGCGCCCCAAACTGCCAGCAGCAGCAGAATCAGGAACAACAACGGCATCATGATCTTGTTGGCCGTCTCGATCCCCCGCACCACGCCGCGCGCCACAACCCACACCGTCAAAACCATGAACACCGTATGCCAGAAGCCCGTCCGCAGCGGATTGTCCTTTAGATTGCTGAAACCCTGCGCCGCCTTTTCCGGCGTATCCACCTGCACACCCATGACCGCCTGACACAGATAATCCGCAATCCAGCCCGCCACAACGCTATAAAACGACAAGATCGCCAAGGCCCCGAGTGCGCCCACCCACCCCAGCAGCGCCCACCACGGAGAATTCCCGGACTCCTCCGCCGTTTTCAGCATCGCCGAAACCGGATTTCCCCGGCCGCGCCTGCCGATAAGGATTTCCGCCATCAGCAGCGGCAGGCCGATCAGCGCCACGAAGCACAAATACACCAGCACAAATGCGCTGCCCCCGTTCGCTCCCGCCAGATAGGAAAACTTCCAGATGTTCCCCAATCCCACTGCGGAACCGATAGTGACAAGGATGAAGGCCCAGTGACTGGTCCAGGTCGAACGTGGAACGGATTGGTTCATGAGAAGCTTCGCAGGCGATTGTATTTTTGCCGTCACGGCAAGCTGGACAGAGGACGGCAGCTTATTACAATCCCCGCGCTTCCGGAACCGGATATCTGTCCAACACGTAAACGTTCATGCCGGGCCGTCTCCACAATGTACCGGCACGCCCCGGCACGGTTAGAATCGCGCTTTTCTCATGCAAGCTTCTCCCTTGACTACGCCTTCCCCGCCCGGACTCACGCAGGACGTTGAAAAACGCCGCACTTTCGCCATCGTCTCCCACCCCGATGCCGGCAAGACCACGCTCACCGAGAAACTGCTGCTTTTCGGCGGCGCAATCCAGCTCGCAGGTACGGTCAAGGCGCGCAAATCGGCGCGGCATGCCACTTCCGACTGGATGGAGGTGGAAAAACAGCGCGGCATTTCCGTCACCAGTTCGGTAATGCAATTCGAGTATCTCGGACACACGATAAACCTGCTCGACACGCCGGGACACGAGGACTTTTCCGAGGACACTTACCGCGTACTCACCGCCGTCGACGCTGCGGTGATGGTGATCGACGCAGCCAAGGGGGTAGAAGCGCAAACGGTCAAACTGCTCGAAGTCTGCCGCCTGCGCAATACACCGATCATCACATTCATCAACAAGCTCGACCGCGAAGTGCGCGAACCATTCGACCTGCTGGCCGAGATCGAAGATGTGCTAAAAATCGCCTGCGCGCCCGTCACCTGGCCTATCGGCATGGGCAAGGCTTTTCGTGGCGTCTACCATCTGCTCGATGACCGCATGCTGGCTTTCGCAGCCGGAAAAGAACATCGTAGCGAAGCCGACGTAATCGCGGGACTCGACAACCCCGAACTCGACCGCCGCTACCCGCTGGAAATCGGACAGGTGCGCGACGATGTCGCCCTGCTGCACGACGCCTCGCCGCCGTTCGCACTTGCCGATTTCCTCGCAGGCCGCCAAAGCCCGGTTTTTTTCGGATCGGGCATCAACAATTTTGGCGTACAGGAGATCCTGAAAGCCCTGATCGACTGGGCGCCGCCGCCGCAAGCGCGCATCGCAGCCGCGGGCGGAGCCGAAACGCGCATGGTGCAGCCCACCGAGCCGGCCTTCACCGGCTTTGTCTTCAAAATCCAGGCCAACATGGATCCTCGCCACCGCGACCGCATCGCATTCTTCCGCATTTGCTCGGGCCGCTACAATCCGGGGATGAAAGTGCGGCACGTGCGCGACGGACGCGAAATGAAACTCGCCAACGCACTCACCTTCATGGCCAATGAACGGGTACTGAAAGAAGACGGCGTCGCAGGAGACATCATCGGCATTCACAACCATGGCCAATTGCAGATCGGCGACACCTTGACCGAAGGCGAAACGCTCGCCTTCAAAGGCATTCCCTACTTTTCGCCTGAACTTTTCCGTGCCGCGAGATTGCGCGATCCGCTTAAATCCAAACAGTTGCAGAAGGGCTTGCGGGAACTCGGCGAAGAAGGCGCCATACAGGTCTTTGAACTCGAAGGCGGGCAAATGCTGCTTGGCGCGGTCGGGCAATTGCAGTTTGAAGTCGTCGCACAGCGCCTCAAGGACGAATACAAGGTCGATGCCATCTTTGAGGCCGCCGACATCTACACCGCGCGCTGGCTCACTTTTCCCGATGAAACCACAAGCCGCGGCTTCGGACGCGAACAGGCCCTGCGCCTGGGACAGGACGTCGACGGCAACCTGGTCTATCTCGCCAGCAGCCGCTACAACCTCGAAGTAACGATGGAGAAATGGCCGAAGGTGGCTTTCCACATCACCCGCGAGCATGGGCAAGTGCTCGCCTGACCCGCAAAGCAGATGAACGCCCCCGGACACGACGAAAACACGACCCGGCACATGGGACGCGGCATGGCATGGCTGGCGGCTTTGTCGCTGATCGGCCTTTTGTGGCTATTCTTTGAAAGCATCGAGACGCGGCGCGACAACCCAAACCGCAAGCTGGCCGTCGTGCCCGGCGGCGCAACCGAACTGGTGCTGAAGCGCAACCATGCCGGCCATTACATCGCGCCCGGCACAATCAACGGCCAGCCGGTCACTTTCATGCTGGACACCGGCGCAACCCAGGTGGCGCTCCCCGCGAAGTTGGGAGCCAGCCTCGGCTTGCCCGCCGGGCCTGCCATGCGGGTTTCCACCGCCAACGGCTATGTCGAAGCGCGCATGACGATCATCGACGAACTGGGCTTCGGCCCCTTCGTCGCCCGGCAAGTCCAGGCCAGCCTGAATCCAGGGATGGATCACGACGATACGATCCTGCTCGGGATGAACGTACTCAAGCGGCTGTCGTTCACGCAGAGCGGAGATACGCTGATCCTGCGGACATTGCCGCCGCAATGAAGCTGCGCCGCCAGACGCGGAAACCGGCAGTTCAGACCGGATTGGGCACATCGAGGAAATCGGCTTCCAGCCCCAGTTCATCGCGCATGTAGCGGGCCAGTGCCTGTACACCGTAGCGTTCTGTAGCGTGATGCCCCGCCGCAATGTATGGCACGCCGGACTCCCGCGCCAGATGAGTTGTCGGCTCCGAGATTTCTCCCGATACATAGACATCGGCCCCGGCGGCGATAGCCTGCTCGAAGAAGCCTTGCGCGCCCCCGGAACACCAGGCGATGCGCCCCGCGGCGCGCGCGCCGTCGCCCACCAGCAAAGGTTCGCGCCCCAGTTTCGAGGCAAGTTCCGCCGCGATGCCGCCCGCGCTGATCCCGGCTTCGCCCGGCGCGCCTATCCAGCCCAGATCCTGGTCGCCGAAATGGCCCTCGCCCTCCCAGCCCATGAGCCGCGCAAGCTGGGCATTATTGCCAAGCAAGGGATGCGCATCGAGAGGCAGATGATAGGCAAGCAGGGAAATATCGTGCTTGAGCAGACTGCCGATCCTGCGGCGGCGGATGCCGGTAATGCGTCCGTCCTCGCCACGCCAGAAATAGCCGTGATGCACCAGCAAGGCATCATAGCCGCCCGCCGCCGCCGCATCGACCAGCGCCTGGCTAGCCGTCACGCCGCACAATACCCGCCGCACTTCAGGACGCCCTTCCACTTGCAGCCCATTTGGGCAATAATCGCGCAAGCGCGCGACCTCCAGCAAGTCGTTTAAATGCCGGTGTAATACATCCAATCGCATACATCCCCCCATGTACTTTTCCTCCCACGTTTTCCGGGTTTTCCCCATTCACAGGGCGTCATTATGCGTCGCTTGTGGTTGATTTTCGCGCAGGCGGCGACAATCAGCCTCGCCGCTCTTTTTGTCATCAACACGCTCAAGCCCGAATGGCTGCGCAGCACAGTCGCAGCGCAACCGGCGGCGGTCATCGCCGAAGCCGTCGCGCCCGCCGTCAGCGCTGGCGCCAGCAGCTATGCCGGAGCAGCGCGGCAAGCCCTGCCAGCGGTGGTGCATATATATACCCGGCAAACGGCCAAAGTGCCCAATCATCCATTGATGAACGATCCGCTGTTCCGCCGCCTTTTCGGCACGCCGGAGCGTAACGGGCTGGGGTCGGGCGTCATCGTCAGTCCGCAGGGCTTTGTTCTCACAAACAATCACGTCATAGACGGCGCGGACGAAATCGAGGTCGTACTCAACGACGGACGCAAATTCGACGTCCGCCTCGTTGGCCGCGACCCCGACACTGATCTCGCAGTACTCAAGCTCAACGCCGATGCCGCCCTGCCCGCAATCGCCTTCGCGCCGGTCGACAGCCTTGCCGTGGGCGACGTGGTACTGGCCATCGGCAACCCCTTCGGCATTGGACAGACGGTCACGATGGGCATTGCCTCGGCGCTCGGCCGTCAGCAACTCGGCATGAACGCCTTCGAGAACTACATCCAGACAGATGCCGCGATCAACCGCGGCAACTCAGGCGGCGCGCTCGTCGATAGCGCTGGACGGCTGGTCGGGATCAACACTCTGATCTACTCGACGGGTTCCGGCGAAGGCGCGCTAGGCATCGGCTTCGCCATCCCGGTTTCCATCGCACGCAGCGTGCTCGAACAAATCATCGCCAACGGCGAAGTGGTGCGCGGCTGGATCGGCGTCGAAATGCGCGAGATCACCCCGGAAGCCGCCGCTTCCTTCGACCTGCCGGCGGACGGCGGCGTGTTGATCTACAGCGTCCTGAACGGCAGCCCCGCCAGTCAGGGCGGCATCATGCCCGGCGACGTCCTGCTGGCCATCGACGGGAAAAACGTACAAGCGCCAGGCAATCTGCTCGATTCGATCGCGGCGCTCCCGCCCGGGCAAACGGTAACATTTCGCATCTTGCGCGCCCGCAAGGAAATCGAATTGAAGATCGGCGTCGGACGTCGGCCAGCCCCCGCCGCGCGGCGTTGAGCGCGCTTTTCCGCGAATCTTTTTGTCGCGGCTCTTTACACAGCGGATGCGGCACTGTAATCGCCAGAAAACTACTGCATTTATTGAACTTCACGCGAAAGACAGCCAAACAATGCTTTCCCGGCATGCGCATCTCATCATTCCGGCACAATTTGTGTCGACAAATTTTACACATATTTTCTATCAATAACAGTATTTCATTTAATTTCAACAGCTTATAGTAGGGCACGAAAATTGCTTTAGTCAATGCACAATTGCTCGGATACATGCCTCGGCTTTCGGACGAAGCAGGTTTTTATGTTCTACGCTTTAATGACACAAGGAGTCAAAAATGTCTTCCAGATTCAAACATATCGCCTTGGCGATGAGTACGGGTGCTTTCCTGTTGGCAGCCCCCTTCGCCCAAGCGGACGGTGAAACTGCCTACAATCCAAAGAAGGCCGACAAGTTCAATGAAAATCTGGCCGGAGCAGTAGTTGGCGGTACGCTTTATGTTGCCGATCCAACCCAGCCCGTCACCATCACGCTTCTTGATGACGATTCTTTATTTCACTTGACCCATACCTTTTATTGGTATGACTACGATACCTCGAAGTGGGCGGAGTTCGACTTCAGGGATACGGGTATCGCAAAGCTGAATGGTCAGACCCTTACGATAACTCCCACGACAGATCAAATAGCCTTCGGCATCGGCATCCAGGACAAAGTTGGCGAAGTTGGTTATTACATATTCGGGACGGGCGATGGCTCACTGGATCAGGCGTTGTGGCTCAAAGATCCCAGTGATTCGAAGTATGTAGGCCCACCTCATTCCGTCGTTTATTACGACTACA